>JBQCDS010000149.1:0-3560 GCA_051961035.1 Trinickia sp.
CTAATAGGTCAGATTATTGCGGGCGGACGTGCTTCCTATGCTTCGTATTTAGCGCAATCGCCCCGCACGCACCCATCATTCGCCACGTAATGATCCCTCGACGATAGGAATCGGATCCGCGTCCCGCATTCTTTCCGTTGGTGCAAGGTTAGCCTTGCCATGGAGCGATCGCTGTCCAACGGTTCACTCGGACCGAAAAAAAATTTCGGGCGCAATACCGCGCGAATTTTTTCCTTGAAATCAAGGCTCTGCCTGCGACCGCGCTGTGTTCTTTCGAACCTGATCCGAAAAAAATTCGAACTTTCTCCCCATCGACTGCTCTGTGATCACAGTCATGCAAGCGCATCAGTGCCGCATCCTATTTCGCCTGGAGCGGTGAATCGCATCGCCTCGTACGACGAGGCAGCGGCTGTTGCGCATTTACGGATGGCGATGTTCCTATTCGATGTTTTGCTGCTTGTCCCCATTTTGTCATCGAGATGGTTGATATTGCCGCTTTGCGCCGTTTATGAATGCCTTTCTGTTTCGTAGGAGGTTACACCTTGTTACTTTTCACTGAAGCGATTGCTGTATTCTGCTAGTCGTTTCACTTCTCTTAGATTCGCAAACGTTTGTCTTTAATCTCGGATCCGCGCGACGGATGCCGGGCGGGACAAGCTTTGTCTTGAAGACTTGCAATTCGATTCACCCTCGAATGCGCAAAAGGTAGAACGCGGAAGGACCCGAACACGCCACTTGAAACGTTCGGCTTAATTTCGCGATTCGAAATCACGTGGTTCAACTGGCCGCGCTTTTTTACAAAAAAAGCGGGAAGTGGTGACCTTTTGCCTTCGATTTATCAGTGGCGCTACGAAGAGAACAAGCCATTTGCGGTCTTGTTTGCATCGTCCGTCGACATCGCAAGCAGAGCCCCTCAAAGGCCGGTTCGATTCACCACAAATGTCTATTCAATCGATTGGAGCGGCAACCGTGAGCGGCCGCTCATACTAAATCTATGGAGTTTCCTGGGATGAATAAGAAGTTTCTGCGTAACCTCGCCGTCAGTACCGCTCTCATGTCTGGTGTTTGCGCCGGTGCTCACGCCGCCGCAGTCGGGCTGCACATGGGTAGCGACGGCTCAATTACGCAATACAACAATTTCAGCAATTGGCTCGGAAAACGCGTGATGTATCGGCTGGTGTTCGTCAACGGCTCGTCGTGGAGCGACATCGCCAATCCTTATTTCTTGGGCTCCGCAACGAAGGCGTGGCTCAAGTCGAACCCGGGCCGGGTTGAAGTCATTTCGCTTCCGATGTTGCCGAATTCGGGCAACCAAGGCCAACTGGCCGGCATCGCGAAGGGATACTACGATGCCCACTACAAGCAGCTGGCCGAGAACATTGCGAGCAAGACGGGCGCACCGCAGCGCGTCATCATTCGCCTGGGCTGGGAGTTCAACGGTAAATGGTACCCCTGGTCGGCAGTGGGCGCGGCGTCGCAATACAAAGCGGCGTACCGGCACATCGTTCAAGTCATGCGCTCGAAGTGCAATGTCCTGCGCTTCGAATGGACCGTCAACTGGGGTACGAATCCCAACAATTTCGACTGGACCACGGCCTATCCGGGCGATGATGTCGTGGACATCATTGGTACAGACCTCTACGATCAATACAATAAGGGCTGGAACGATATCCTGAATCGCTACGAAGGGCTCGCGTTCTTCCGCAATTTCGCGCGCAAGCATGGGAAGTCCGAGGCGTATTCGGAATGGGGCGTGTCGATCAAGCCTTCGCCGATCGGACACGGCGACGACACGGCGTACATTCAGAACATGTACAACTGGATCCAGGCGGGCGGCAGCAAGGTGCTCTATGCGAACTACTGGAACACCAACTCGGGCGGCCCGAACGGCGTGATCTTCAGCGCTTCGGGGTCGCCCCGTGTCACAGTACCGAAGTCCGCGGCGCTCTATAAAAAGCTGTTCAGCCGGTAAGAGACCGAACGGGTGCACTGAGCGGGCAGATCCGCTCATCTGCCGCGCTCTTCGGACGCGCACTGCACGCGGCTCGCGTGTGCAGTGCGTTTTTTCTGGTTTTTCGGCAGCCGCCTGACGATCCCCGCGTGGGCGTTTTCTTAGCCAAAGCGAATGTCGTCGATCGGCGGTGGATGCTCGAATCGGCGCTCGCGTCGCGCTCCATTTAGCGCAACAGCGGGAATCGACCTACTCTTTCAGTGTCAAGGCGGCTTTCCCGCCGGCGGCGACGCTCGCATGCGTCGGCTCAAAACGATGAAACTCCATCCATTGCCGCGCAGCGCGCCGACTCGCCCCACGGGTGTGTCCTCGCGGCTGCGCATGCGGCTTTCGGGCTGGGTGGCAACGCTCGTCGCGCTTTCCCTATGCATGGGCGGCAGCGCCGCGCCGACAACGACCGGCGAGGTGGTCGTCATTCCCGTCGTCGGTGCGATCGGCCCCGCAAGCGCGGATTTCATCACGCGCTCGCTGGCGCGCGCCGCGCAGCAACAGGCCCAACTGGCCGTCATCGAACTGGATACGCCGGGTGGGCTGGATACGTCGATGCGTCAAATCATCAAGGCGATCCTGGCGTCGCCCGTGCCTGTTGCCGCCTTCATCGCCCCAGGCGGCGCGCGCGCGGCGAGCGCCGGTACCTATATCACGTACGCTTGCCATATCGCGGCGATGGCACCGGGCACCAATCTGGGTGCCGCCACGCCGATCCAACTCGGCGCACCGGGCATGCCGTCTCAGGAGCCGAAACCGGGAAGCGAGCGCGGCAAAGGGGCGGGTTCAGCGCCGTCAACCGATACGCAATCGACCGAGACGCGCAAGCAAATCGACGACGCAGCCGCCTATATTCGCGGCTTGGCTCAGCTGCGCGGTCGCAACGTTGCCTGGGCCGAGCGCGCCGTGCGCGAAGCTGTCAGCCTCTCCGCCAAGGAAGCGCTTGCGCAGAACGTCGTCGACCTAACGGCACGTGACATACCCGAACTCCTGACGAAGCTCGACGGCCGAACCATCGATACAGCGAGCGGCGCTCATCGTCTAGCCACGGCGCACGCCCGCATCGCCACGTTCGAACCCGACTGGCGCAGTCACGTGTTGGCCGTCGTGACCGATCCGAACGTGGCGCTGATTTTGTTGACCATCGGCATGTACGGCCTCTTTTTCGAGTTCGCCAATCCCGGCTTCCTCCTGCCCGGCGTTGCCGGCGCAATCTGCCTGTTGATCGGCCTGTTCGCACTGCAACTGCTACCCATCAGCTACACAGGCTTGGCGCTGATCTTTCTCGGCATTGCCTTTCTCATCGCGGAGGCGTTCTTGCCGACGTTTGGCACGCTCGGCTTCGGCGGGATCATTGCGTTCGCCGCCGGCGCGCTGATGCTGATCGACACCGATCAGCCCGGATACGGCGTTCCGCTGCCCATGATCGCCGCGATTTCCGCAGCGGGCGCCTTGTTCGTCTTCTTCGTCTCGGGCTTTGCCTACCGCGCGCGGCGACGGCCGGTCGTGACGGGTGGCGAAGCGCTTCTGGGTAGCATCGGCGAAGTCATCGACGGCGCGC
>JBQCDS010000150.1:0-9961 GCA_051961035.1 Trinickia sp.
TCACCGATCGCCATGTAGGTAACGCGCGCAAGCTCGACGTCATTCTCTTCGAACCCGTGCTGCAAGATCGCTTCGAGCAGGCCGTGTTGCGTACCAAACAGGGCAACGTGCTGGGGCTTGCACGCGAGGTGAAGGACGATGTGTGCGAGCAAGTGACGAGGCTATTTCAAGGCCATCAAAGCGCGGCGAGCGTCGGCATGCCGCGCAAGCGCGCGACCTCGGTGCGCACGGCGGTGGTCGTCTCGCTGAACGTGCGCCGCTATGTGCGCACGACGCTCGCAGCGGTGCTGCCCGACTTGCCCGTGCTGTCTTATCAAGAACTGGAGGAGGACGTCGAACTGCGCACGATCGGCTGGGTGTCGAACCCGGCGATTTCATAACGATAAGCCGTATCCCATGCAGAACCTAAGGGACGAGCAGCCCATGATGCAGAGGATCACTCGATGACGACGGAAACGATATTGGACATAACGCGGCAAGCACTCTTGCTCGTGCTGATGCTGTCGCTGCCGGTCGTGCTGGTGGCGGCGGGCGTGGCGCTCATCGTTGCGCTGGCGCAAGCCGTGACGCAGCTGCAGGATCAGACGATCGGCTTGGCCGCACGCATGATCGCGGTGATGGTGGCGATCATCGTGACGGGCGGCTGGATCGGACGCTCGGTTCTGCTCTTCGGTCAGCAGTCCTTCGCGAGGTTGTTTTGAGCACCCGGACGCTTTCTCCTTGGGCGCGCGGCGCCTATGCTGCCCGCATGCGCAGCGTCTCGCTGTTTTCCCAGCTCGCGCTCGGGGCGCTCGCTCTATCGTTCGCCGGGGCGCTCAGCATGCCGCGCGCGGCGCACGCGGCCGAACTGCAATGGCGCGATCGCCCGTATACGATCGTCGCCGACGGCAAGAAGGTGAGCGACTTCATTCGCGAACTCGCATCCGCGCAAGGCGTGACGGCCGTCGGCGTTCCGAATATCGACGGCACGATCAACGGGCCCATTTACGGTGCGCCGCTGGCTACGTTGCGAATCGTGTGCGCGACGTATGGCCTCACGTATTACTACGACGGCTCGCTGCTCTACATCGATCGCGCCGAGGACGGGCAGACGCAAGTGCTCCCGATTCCAAAGGGCAGCGCGGGGGAGTTATCGCGCACGCTCCAGGCGATGCAGATCCCGGACAAACGCTTTCCGCTCATCATCAGCGATCGTGAAAACACGATCTACGTGTCGGGCCCGCAGCGCTATGTCGAACTCGTGCGGCAGGCGATCTCGACGATCACCGATCCGAGCCGCGGGCTCGATCGCGCGGAAATCCGCGCGTTCCCGCTGCGCTATGCCTACGCCACCGACTTCCAGATCAATCGTTCCGGCAAGGAAGTCACGATTCCCGGCGTTGCCACGACGCTCGCGCGGCTGTTCGGCAAGAACGACGACAACACCGGCTTGCCGGGTTACGGCGCCCGGCTAGGCGGTGCGACGCGGCAAGTGAAGCTCTCATCGGGCGACACGATCAGCGTGCCGCGTTTGACGCTCGGTGCGGCCGCAGGATCGGAAGCGCAGATGGGCGCGTCGCCCGATACGCCGATGGGGGCGGGGCAGCCGGTTTCGTTGCCGCAGATCGTGGCCGACGCGGGCACGAACTCTGTCATCGTGCGCGACGTGCCCGAACACATGCCGCAGTACGCGCAACTCATCTCGGCGCTCGACTCGCGTCCGCGTTTGATCGAGGTGGGGCTGACGATCATCGATATCGACGAGAGCGCGCTCGATTCGTTCGGCGTCGATTGGCGCCTGCATACGCCGAACGGCGATTTTCAATTCGGCAACGGCGCCAATCCGCCGCTCACGTTCAACGCCGGCACTAGCGAGGCGGGACAGACCGGCGCCGCGACGCCGCTTGGCATGGCGCTGACGGCGTCGATCGGCGGCGCGCTGCGCAACTATCTGCTCACGCGTATCAACATGCTGCAGCAAACGGGCAAGGCGCAGACCTTATCGAAGCCGATGATTCTCACGCTCGATAACAACCAGGCGATTCTCGAGAATCTGACCGAGTTCTACGTGCAGGTGGCCGGTTATCAGGACTCCTCACTCTATGGCATTACGACGGGCACGAGCGTGAAGGTGACGCCGCGTATCGTCGACGACGGCGGCAAGCCCGGCGTGATGATGTCGATCGATATCGACGACGGCGAACTCAATAACTCGCTGACGGTGACGCAAGTTCCAGCCGTGATCGAACGCAATATCGTGACGAAGGCGATGATCGACGAAGGCAAGAGCTTGCTGATCGCGGGCTTCAACAACGATGCCCTATCGACGAACAAGACGGGTATCCCGTGGATCTCGGATATTCCATGGATCGGCAATCTGTTCAAGTACACGAGCAAGAACGGCACGCGCACCGATCGCTTCTATCTATTGACGCCGCGCGTGGTGCAGACGGCGAGCGCCTTCGATCCGGGCAGCATGCCGATGGGCGTCGAGCCGACTCTGCCCGGCCAGCCGTTCAATTCCGAGGCGCCGCGCCCGGGCAGCCCGCCCGCGCCACTCGTCGTGCCGCCGAGCGCCATACCGGCCGAGCCGCCCACGAGCGCCGTGCCGCTTCGTTCGGCCCCCGCGCCGAGCGCTGCGGGTGAGCCTGCACCGCCGAGCGGGTCGAGCGCGCGCGCGTCGAAGCTCGTTTCGTCGATACCGTCGACGGGCGTGACGGAGCATTGAATGAGCGAGGAAGCGACGTCCGCACCCCGACAAGCCGCGATGCCTTCGACGAAGGCGCCGTGGAGCCTGTCGTTCTTGAGCGGGCCGCTCTTCGGCCGCACGCTGGCGCTCAAGCTCGGCGAGAACTGGGTGGGGTCCGGCGCGCAATGCGATGTGATCGTGCCCGATCGTGAGATGGCGCCGCGGCAACTGCGCTTGTCGGTCGGACAAATCGCGGTGTCGGTGCAGAACGTGGGCGGCGGCGAGGCGACGCTCAATGGGGTGGCGCTCGATACGACTCGGCGGGCGTTGCGACATGGCGATGTCGTCGAAGTGGGCACGCTCAAGCTCGGGATCGTGCCGGCAGTCGAGGCGCGGACCGTGGCCGCGCCCGAGATGTCGGCGCCGCCGGGCAATCGGCTTTCCCGCTGGGCGGCCGCGCCGTGGGCCGCGTGGATGGCCAGCCGCCGCTTCGTGATCGGGCTCGGCGTGCTGTGGGGCGTACTCGCGCTGGCCGGCGGCGCGTATCTGGCCATTGGCGCGACCGATCCGTTCTGGTTTCAAGCGAGCGCGACCGAGCGCATGCAACAAGTGCAGCAGGCCCTGCGCGACTACCCGGAACTGAGCGTGAAGCCGACGGGCGCGGGATTTGTCGTGTCGGGCTATGTCAACGCGCTGTCGGATCGGGATCGCGTTCAGCGCATCGTGCAAACGTTTCCGCAGACGACGGTCGGCGATGTGTACGTGGTGGACGAATTGCTCGGCTCCGCGCGGCTTTATTTCAGCGATACGCCGCTCACGGCGACCTACGGCGGACACGGCACGTTGCTCATCGGCGGCACGGGCAGCCGCTCGCTGCAACAGCGCGTGGCCAATTACGCGAAAGATGCACGCCCGGCGTTGCAGGTGATCGATCGCGTCGCTTATGTGGGTGCGCCGGCCGTGAAGAAAAAGGCGGCACCGCGCATAGCGGGCGAAGTACCCGACATCGTCGGCGTCTACGATGACGGCCTGGGCACGCGCTTCATCGAAACGTCCGATGGGGCGCGCTACTTCGAAGGATCGCGCTTGCCGGGCGGCCTGGAAGTACGGCGCATCGGCGCCGATCGTGTGATTTTCGCGCGGGGAGCGGATCGGTTTTTCATGGATGTGAGCGCGTCGGCCGTGCACGATTTCGTCGCGGTGCCGCCGGGCTAGCTTGCGCGAAGCGATGCGCCGCCAGCGCTCGCCAAGCGTGGACGGGTTCAGGGGGGCGCGTGCGCCCTGCTTGGGCAAGAGAAGCGCGGCAACGCGCGGTTGTTAAGGGCTTCCGAAACCGGGGGCAATGGCACTTCACCGCAAAGGAGATTGGAAATGGCAGGATCCACCACCATCAATTCGGCTGATATGCAAAAGCAAATGGAGCAGTTCCAGCTCCAGGAAGAACAGTTCCAAGTTGAATCGATGAAGGTCAGCAACACGCAGGACATGTGCAAGACCGTCATGTCGGCGCGCCAAGGCGAAAGCAGTACGGTCGACACGGCTTGCCAAAACCTGCAGCGTGGCGCGCACGTCTCGTGATGTAACGGACGGGCACTCGCGTAGTTAGTCAGGGCGCCGCGCAAGCGGCGCCCGATATCCGATTCTCGGCGGATTCGCCGATCCAAAGTGAGGTTCAAATGACCGTTCCAGTCGTTGCGCCCGTCCAGCTATCGGAGGTGAAAGGACCGAATGGCGCGAACGCGGCCCAGCGCGCGGCCGATGCGATGCCAGCCGCGCCCGAGCATGAACCCGATCCGGCTCAGGCGAGCGCATTCGACGCTCGCATGGGCGCCGCAGCACCCGAGCCCACGGCCGCCGGCAGCATTCATATGCATCGCGCGCACGAGGCGAGCGGCCTCGATGCGGTTATCACGCACGTCCGCAAGTAAACCGGGGCCCTCGATTCGCGCTATCAAGCGGCGATGTCGCAGATGGAGCATCCGGCCGCGATGATCGACCCGAGCGACCCGATGATGACGATGGTGCGCTTGACCGATTTCACGCTGACGACCTCGGTGACGATGCAGCAGTATCAATTCAGCATGGCCATGGCCGATGCGTCCAACGGCGTCACGCATTCGCTGCTGAAGAACAACGCCGAGTGAGCAGGTGAACGTGCGAACGAATGAACGAATCAACGACGGCGGTTAGCCGGCTGGCGCACGACGCGCGCGCATAGACGCTGCGCGGTGCGCAAAGGAATGCTTATGAAAACGCTGCTCCACGCAGGCGTTGCGCTGGTGTGCGCCCTGCTGTTGGCGGGTTGTCAGCAGGAGCTCTATATGGACCTGACGGAGACGTCGGCCAACGAGATGATCGCGGCGCTCGCGAACGCCGGTATCGAGGCATCGAAATCGGAAGTGCCCGACCACGGCTGGGAACTACGCGTCGACGGTTCGGCCGTGCCCGCCGCGTTGAATGCGCTCAAAGCCGTCGGCTTGCCGCGTCAGCCCACGGAAAATCTCGGCGACCTCTTTCGCAAGCAGGGGCTCGTCTCCACGCCGGCGGAAGAGCGCATCCGCTATATCTACGGCGCCGAGCAGGAACTGAATCGCACCTTGCTCGACGTGAACGGCGTGATCGTCGCGCACGTGCACGTCGTGATTCCGGAGAACGATCCGCTGTCGGACAAGATCAAGCCGTCCTCTGCATCGGTCTACATCAAGTATCGCCCGGGGATCGACTTGAAGATGATGGCGCCGATGGTGAAGGACCTGGTGGCGCACAGCATCGAAGGGCTGTCGTACGACAACGTTTCGCTGTTCTTGCAGGCCGCGCCGCCGAAGGAGATCGGACAGCCCGATGGCGCTCAAGGCGGCCCGCTCGCGCGTGCGCTTTCGCTGCTCGCGCTTGCGCTCGTGCTCTCGACGATCGTCGCATTCGCCGTGTTCTGGTTGCGGCGCGGTCAGTACAAGCTCGCGGCACGGGCGGCGGGCGGTGCGAATATGGCCCACGAGCAAAGCCATGCCGGTTGACGACGATACGCAAAACGATCTGGACGACGACGCGCACGAACTGTGGCGTGCCCCGGCCAATCGAGGCCGCTTCGCGCAACTTATCGCCGAGTTCAACCTGCGTCCCGACCGGTACGTCGATCCGAGCTGGCCGCTCGGCATTTGGCCCACGCCGTGGAACGAGATCGAACGGTTCGGCGCGCGCGGCCGGCGCGTGCTTGCGCGGGCGCTGTTCGACACGGTGGGTCTCAACGAGGATGAAGCCGGCAACGTTCCGTCCGATTACGACTTCGGCTCGCGCGATAAACGGCTCGCCTTGCTGCCGCGCGACGTCTTCGGCGAACTCGCGCGCTTGAGCGGCTTATGCCTGCACAAGTCGTGGCTAACGAGCGGCGAGGTGACGCGCGGCGTCGAAAAGGCGCTGCAGCTCGGTTTCGGCCCGGAGACGATGCAGTTCTTGCGCGGGCAAACGCCGCCTTTCGACGCGGTGAGCGAGACGCTGGAGCCGATGCGGCGTTATCCGAAGCTTGTCGTGCAGAAGATTTACGCGCGCGGCGCACGTTTGCTGCTCGATTTCATCGCCCCGGCCGGCGTGCCCGTTTATGCCCGAACGCGTCTGAAGCTGCCGCGCATCGCCGATGTGCAGCCGGCCTATCGGTTGGGCGACGCGCAGCGCGCGGAGTTCGCCGAGGTGCTGTTTCTTTGCCTCATTCCCGAGAGACTGCGAGCATGGGACTGGCTTTTCTGATCACGAGCGAAAATTTGCAGATGCTGTCGGAGCGCCGCGTGCTCAAAGAGCACGAGTACTCCGCGCTGCTCGACGCCAATTCGATCGTCCTTACCGCGAAGAAGGGGGCCGAGCGCATCGTGGCTGACGCGCAGCGGCGCAAGGACGAGATGGTGCGCTCGGGCTACGACGAAGGGTTCGCGCGCGGAGAGCGCGAGGGGGCCGAGCGCGCCTTCGCGGCCGCGTTGGACACCGCGCACGCCTTGGCCCTCTCGCGCAGAAAGATGGCCGACATGATCGTGCGCGGATTGCGCGAACTCGTCGGCGAGTTCGAGACCGAGCGCATCTTCGAGCTTGCATTGAAACGGATCGACGCGTTCGTACGGGAAGAGGCGTTCCTCGTCGTGCGCGTGGCGCCCGATTCCGTGGACGTGATGAAGCAGGCGGTCATCCACCATCGAAAAGCCGCGGACGACGAGGCACACGCAGCCGATGCCGCCGTGCGCGCGCAGGCCGTGCGTGTCGTCGCGGATGCTTCGCTCGGCAAGGACGATTGCATCGTCGAGACGCCGGCCGGCAGCATCGATGCGCGACTGTCGACGCAAATCGATGCGATCCGCTCGGCTATCGAAGCGCGGAGGGTGGGATGAGCGAATCGGATTTCGGCTGGCGCGATGCGCTGTTCGCCGAGCTGCATGGCGATGCGCACGATGATGCTTTCGCCAAAGCGCTGGAGCACGTCAACCCGCTGCGTATGCGCGGTCGCGTCACGCAGACGGCGGGACTCTTGATCCACGCATCGGGCATTCATGCACGGTTGGGCGAAGTGTGCGAACTGCATACGCCGGGGCTGGAGCCGATGTTCGCCGAAGTGGTCGGCTTCTCGCGCCAGACGGCCGTGCTCACGCCGCTCGGTTCGCTCGCCGGCCTATCGAACGCGACCGAGGTATTGCCGACGGGGCATGCACATGGGTTCGACGTGGGCGATGGCTTGCTCGGGCGCGTGCTCAACGGTCTTGGGGAACCGCTCGACGGGCGGGGGCCGATTGCCAACGGCACGCGCGTGAGCGCGTTCGCCGAACCTGTCGGCGCACTGGAGCGCACGCTCATCGATGAAGCGCTTCCCACCGGCGTGCGCGCGATCGATGCGTTTCTGACGACGGGGATCGGTCAGCGCGTCGGCATCTTCGCGCCCGCCGGCGTCGGCAAGAGCACGCTGCTCGGCATGATCGCGCGCGGCGCCGAGTGCGATGTCGCCGTCGTTGGCCTCATCGGCGAGCGCGGACGCGAGGTGCGCGAGTTCATCGAACACAACTTGTCGCCCGAGGCGCTCGCGCGCACCGTGCTGGTAGTGTCGACCTCGGACCGTCCGGCCATGGAGCGCGTGAAGTCGGCCTACGTTGCCACGGCCGTGGCCGAATACTTCCGCGACAAAGGCTTGCGCGTGCTGCTGCTCGTCGACTCGCTGACGCGTTTTGCGCGCGCGCAGCGCGAAGTCGGCCTGGCATCGGGCGAGCCGCCGACGCGGCGCAGTTTCCCGCCCTCGACCTTTTCGGTGCTGCCGCAACTGCTCGAACGCGCGGGACAGGGCGCGCGCGGGTCGATCACGGCGTTCTACACGGTGCTCGTGGAGGGCGACGATGAAAGCGATCCGATCGCCGAGGAAGTGCGCTCGATTCTCGACGGCCACATCATCCTCTCGCGCAAGCTCGCCCAGGCCGGACATCATCCGGCCATCGATGTGCTCGCTAGTGCCTCGCGCGTGATGACGCGCGTCGTCGATGAAGCGCATGTGCGCCGCGCGGCTCGGGCGCGCGAGCTGCTCGCCAAATATCAAGAGATCGAACTGCTCGTGCAAATCGGCGAGTATCGCGCGGGCAGCGATGCGCTTGCCGACGCGGCGCTGGCCGCGCGCGCTGCGCTGCGCGAATTCGCCTGCCAGCCGCCGGCATGGTTGGAAGCCTACGACGACACGCTCGCCAAGCTCGTCGCTATCGAGGAAGCCTATGGACAAGATCATCGCGAAGCTCACGCGCGTGCGTGAAATGCGGCGCGATGTCGCGCTCGCGCAAGTGCGGCATCAGGAGGCCGTGGTCGAGGCCGCGTGCGAGGCATTGCGGCGGGCCGAAGGCGAAGTGGCGCGGTTGATCGAAGGGAAGGCCGCCGCCGGCAGGGCGCTCGCGGTGCAGATGTCGCGCGGGCCGCAGTCGGCGCGCGAGCTCGTGGGCGCGGGCATCGATTGGCAGCTTTTCGACGATCGGATCGACGCGGCTCGCGAACGGACGCTCCCGGCGCACGCGCGCGTGCGCGAGGAAATGCAGCGGCTCGAAGCGTTGCGCGACACACTGCGGCGGGCCGACGCGAAGCGCGAACAAGCCGAACGCACGGGTGAGCGGCTCGGGCGTGCCGCGGCGCATCGGGCCGAGGCGCTCGATGAAGCCCGCGCCGAGGAAGCGGCGCTGCGCACGGCGCTCGGGCCGCTCGGCGCGCGGGAGGGCTGAGCGTGCTTTCGAGCGAGACGTTCGATGCCGCCGTTCGCGCGGTGCGCCCCGCGGTGATCGTGCTGCCGCGCGTATTGCCGATCATGATGATCGTGCCGGCGTTCAGCCCCACCGTGCTGACGGGCCTCGTTCGCAACGGGTTCATGGCCGTCATCATTTTGTTTGTCGGTCCGTCGATGGATATCGCTTCGTTGCAAGGCTTGACGCCGCTCATGTGGGTCGGCCTCGTGGCGAAGGAGGCGCTGATCGGCGTCTTGCTCGCCTATGCGTTCGGCGCGGTGATGTGGGCGATCGCGACGGCCGGCTCGCTGATCGATTTTCAAACGGGGGCGAGCAATCAGTCTTTTTTCGATCCGATCGCGCAGTACCAAAGCGGCCCGTGCGCGGGGTTTCTGAACTTGCTCGCTGTCACGCTGTTCGTGACGAGCGGAGGGTTGAACCTCCTGCTGTCAGCCTTGTTCGCGTCATATCGGCTTTGGCCGGTCGCTTCGTTCGCACCGAAATTCGGCACGGCCCTGCTGCCTTTCATTGCGCGCGGCGCGACGAGCGTCATGATCTGGACCGTCAAGCTCGCGGCACCCGTCGTGATGGTGCTCGTGCTGGTCGAGCTCGGGTTCGGGCTCGTGAGCCGCGCGATGCCGCAGTTGAACGTGTTCCTGATGTCGCAGGCCGTGAAGAGCGCGGTGGCCGTGCTGATGATGGCGTTGTTCTTGCCGTTCGTCTATGGGTTGCTGCATACGTACTTGGGCCCCGACAACACGCTGCTCGAACTGCTGAAGGCGATGCTGTAGGGGCGAGGGAGCGGACGCGACGATGAGCGAAAAGGAGCAAGCCCCCACCGACAAGCGTTTGCGCGACGCGCGCAAGAAAGGCGAGGTCGTATTCAGCGCGGAGGTGAGCGGCGCGCTCGTCTTTCTCGTCGTATTGGCGGCGCTCGGCTCGCAGGGGCCGCGCGTGGTCGATACCCTGCGTGGGCTATGCGACGCGATCTTCGCGGCGGTGTCCTCGCGCGATCCCGCGCAGTCCATTGCGACCGTGCTCGCGCTTGCGATTCATGGCTGGGTGACGCTCG
>JBQCDS010000151.1:0-9357 GCA_051961035.1 Trinickia sp.
AAATCGCTGCCGAGCATCTTCGCGATATCGAGGTTCGACTGATCGGCGAGCAATTCCAGATCCCAGTGAGCGAGCTGACCGAGCGCTTCCTGCCCGCGCATCCGGTAGAGCACCAGGGCGTTCTTTCCGAGCGCGCAGGTCACCTGCGCGACGCGATCGGTATCGGTGAGCATCATCGCGGCCTCGTCCTCAAGGAATCTGCGTTTGACGGGTTGCCGGGTCGACGATCGAGACCACCCCGCCCCAGGTACACGTGCAGGTGGATACGTTATCGAGCGCCGGTTGGTTGCCGAGCAGCACGGTGATGGCGCCGGGTACCCACGGCGTGACGGTCGCCGGCACGCAGGGCATCGGAGTGGGCGTGCCGAGCGCGGCGGCAGTGGCCGCGGCAACCTCCGGATTCGCCTGCGACGTGCACATGCCGAAGGGCATGATGTTCACGAGCGGTTCATGATCCATGATGTTGGCGGCGAGCGGCCCTTCACAGCGCACGCGATTGATTGGCAGTACGACGAGCGCCGACGGCGTCATGCCGAACGAGCACTGCAGCGTCGCGCCCATGCTGACTTGTTGTGGCATGAGTATTCGCTCCTGGATTGACGATGGCTACGGCTGGTGTGGCGCGTGTCGTGCATTCAATCGAATGCATAAGTGAGCTCGCCGTCGCGTACGCCGACTTCGACTTTGCCGACAGAGCGGCCTTCGACTAGACGCTTGAGCAATTCCGTACTGACGCGCGGCAGCACGGTGTTGGTCAGAATCGCGTCGATCATCCGGCCGCCGCTCGCCAGTTCCGTGCAGCGCCGAGCAATCTGGCCGACCACCGCGTCGTCGTACATGAAGCTCACGCGATGCTGCCCCGAGATGCGCCGCCCAATGCGCGCGAGTTGCAGGCGAATCACGGCGCCCAACATCGCGCCGTCGAGCGGGTAGTAAGGGATGACCGCGACGCGCCCCAGCAGCGCGGGCGGAAACACGTCGAGCAGCGGCGTGCGCAGCGCGCGCGCGATCTCTTCGGGTGACGGTGCCTGACGCTCGCCGTCGCACAGATGAGTGATGAGCTCGGTGCCCACGTTGGTCGTCAACAGGATCAGCGTGTTGCTAAAGTCGATTTCGCGCCCTTCGCCGTCTTCCATGCGGCCCTTGTCGAACACTTGGAAGAACAGCTTGTGCACGTCCGAGTGGGCCTTCTCGAACTCGTCGAGCAGTACGACGCTGTAGGGACGGCGCCGCACGGCCTCGGTGAGCGCACCGCCTTCGCCGTAGCCGACATATCCGGGCGGCGCACCCTTCAACAGCGACACCGTATGCGCTTCCTGGTACTCGCTCATGGTCAGGGTGATGACGTTCTCTTCGCCGCCATACAGCGCCTCGGCAAGCGCGAGCGCGGTTTCCGTCTTCCCCACGCCCGATGTACCAGCCAGCATGAAGACGCCGACTGGCTTGCACGGATCGTCGAGGCCGGCGCGTGCCGTCTGCACACGACGCGCGATCATCTCCATCGCGTGATGCTGACCGACGATGCGACGGTTCAATGTCGTTGCCAGATCGAGAATGCTCGCGGCTTCGTCGCGCACCATGCGGCCGACCGGAATGCCGGTCCAGTCCTGCACCACCGACGCGACCGCATGCGCATCCACGCCCGGCAAAATGAGCGGCGCCTCGCCCTGGCGCTGTGCGAGCTCGTCGGTCAGCGCTTTGAGCGCTTCCAGCGTCACGCCCTCGCCGCCGTCTTTGCCATCGCTTTTGATGACGCGCCGCGCCTCGAGGATGCGCGCCACCAGCGCGCGCTCCGCCTCCCAGCGCGCGGTGAGATCCGCGAGGCGCGCGCGCCCGGCATCCAGGCGCGCAGCGACATCGGCGCTACGCCCCTGCGTCTCGATGCCAAGCGCTGCTTCACGCGCCACGATCTCGCTTTCGGTTTGCCACGTCTCGATGCACCGCTTGGCATCGTCGATGGCCGGCGGCAGCGCCTGCTGGCTCACCGCCACGCGTGCGCAGGCGGTGTCGAGCAGGCTCACCGCTTTGTCAGGCAATTGGCGCGCGGGAATGAAGCGATGCGAGAGCTTCACGGCCGCCTCGAGCGCTTCATCGAGCACCTGCACACCATGATGCTGTTCCATCTTGCGCACAAGGCCGCGCATCATCGCGATCGCCGCAGCTTCGGAGGGCTCCGGCACCTTGACCACTTGGAAGCGCCGCGTGAGCGCCGGGTCCTTCTCGATGTGCTTCTTGTATTCGCCCCACGTCGTGGCCGCGATGGTGCGCAGCGTGCCGCGTGCGAGCGCGGGCTTGAGCAGGTTCGCGGCATCGCCCGTGCCGGCCGCGCCACCCGCGCCCACGAGCGTATGAGCCTCGTCGATGAAAAGAATCACCGGCTTTGCCGATGCCTGCACCGCTTCGATCACCTGCTTCAGCCTGTTTTCGAATTCGCCCTTTACACTCGCACCGGCCTGAAGCAGGCCGACATCGAGCGTGCGCACGACGGCTTCACGCAACGCGGGCGGCACCTCGCCCGCGACGACGCGCTGCGCGAAGCCTTCCACCACTGCGGTCTTACCGACGCCCGCTTCCCCTGTGAGGATGGGATTGTTCTGGCGACGCCGCATCAGAATGTCGATGATCTGGCGAATTTCGACGTCGCGGCCGACTATGGGATCGAGCTTGCCCTCGCGCGCCTCTCCCGTCAGATCGACCGTGTAGCGGGCCAGTGCGTCATGCTCCGCATGCGGCGCACCGAACGCAGCGGCCGTGTCGCCCGCAGGCGCGGCCTGCACCGTCCCGGCTTCCGGCGAGCCATCGAGCAGTTCGTCGAATCGCGCCGACAGCGCATCGAAGCTGATTCTCTCGAACTGGCGCGACAGCGCATAGAACGCGTTGCGCAAATTCGGCGTGCGCAACATGCCGATCACGATATGCCCGGTGCGCACCTTGGCCGCATTGAACATCAGCGAGCCGAACACCCAGCCGCGCTCGACGGCTTCATCGACTTGTGCGGAGATGTCGGAGACAGCGCTCGCGCCGCGCGGCAGGCGATCGAGTGCGGCGGTCAGATCGCGCGCGAGTGCGGCTTCGTCCAACTCGAAATGACGCACGAGCCGGTGCAGATCCGAATCGGCTGCAAGCAGTATCTGATGCACGCAGTGCGCGAGCTCGACATACGGGTTGCCGCGCAGTTTGCAAAGCGCTGCGCCATTTTCGATCGCACGATAGGCAAGCGAGTCGAGCTTGCCGAAGAGCGCCATGCGGCTGATCTCAGTCATGAAGGGTCTCCTTGCGACGGGTCGTGAGCGCCTGCCCGGCGATCACGACCCGATGGTTGTCATGGACCGGCGTGCCGCTCGCAAGCCACGTATTCCAGCCCAGGCGCGAGCCGCCGGCAACGGTTCCTTGCAAACGCAGCGCGGGCACTTCGTCCTGCTTGAGATGCAGCGAAACATCCCAGTCGAGCGGATCGCGCACATAGTTGCGGACCCAATCGGCGAGCTTCATCAAGCTCTCGCCGCCCGGTAGGAAGCGCGTGAAGTCCGTATAGCGAAGCGGCCCTATCGCGATGCGGAACTTGTGCTGACAGTCCCACACTCGTGTGCCGAGGACCGTCGATACCCCGAGCCGCGCGTCGCCCAAGCGCGTGCACGCGTCTTCGGGCAGCGTGACCCAGTGGCCAAGCCACGGTTCGATCGACACGTCCACGCCGAAAAAGCGCGCGAGAATCAGCCGCAGCCCATCCGCATGACGTGTTGGAGCGGCGAGCACGCCCGCAAAGTGGCGCTTGGCGGAATCGGGCACCCCATCGCGGTGATGGAGCGCGGGGGCGCCCAGGCCGAACAAGCTGCCCACGTACACCGCGAAGCGATCGTCGCTCGGGCGATCGGCGCTCACGACGGGCTGGGCATCGGCCCACGCGCGATAGAAAAGCGACAACATCCGGTGATGAAATACGTCCAAAAAGCGCGCGAGCGTCGGATCGTTAGCGTTGCGGGCGCGCTCGCGCGCATAGGCCGTCAGATGCGTCGGCAGCGGCCCGTTCGGGCCGAGCAGGCCGAGAAAATTCACCGCGAGTCGGCCGGGCCTGCCGTGTTCGCCCGGTACATATTCGCCGAGCGTGGTCGGATGGAAGATCAGTTCTGGGTTTTGCGAAAGCCGTACGGCATCGTCGCGTGCGGCGAGCGACCGCCCGAGGCGCGGATGCTCGGCATGCGCCTGCTCGATGAGCCGCAGCGCCTGAAAGAAGTCGAAGCGGCGCGCGTCGCGTGCGAGCACTTCGTCGAGGGTCAAAGCGTCGCGCATCGCCCGCTCCTCGCTGGCCACTGCATGATCGGACCGCGTGCGAGCGTCGCGACATGCGTCTCCGTGAACGAATTGATCGACACGTATTGCGCAAAAAATCTCGCCAGCACGGCGCCGAGCAAGAACGCGCTCGCGCCTTCGAACGCGGCGTCGTCGAAGCGCAGCGTGATCGAGAGGCCGCGCCCGTACACGATCGGCCCTGGCGAAGGAAGGCGGCGCACGACAGGCGCACACGACACCGAGCGCAACCCTTCGACTTGGCCGTGCGCGGCACCGTCGTCCGCCGGGCAATACAGCGCGAGCAGTTCGCGCAATGCGCGAGCGCCCTCCCGCTCGTTCGTATCGACGAGCGACGCGTAGTTCAGCGAAAGATGATCGAGCAGGCGCCACGCAGTTGGGCCGTGTGCGAACGACGGCAGTGGCCGGCTCGGCCCCGCGACGCAGCGCACGGCCGTCACGGGGGCTTCGGCATCGAGCGTGAAGTCGGTCGAGCCCGCACCGACGGGCATCGACAGCGGCAGATCGCGGTTCGTACACCACGCGCTGATGCCGAGCTGACGCACGTCGCCGCTTGCCGGAGCGTTCGCTGCATCGACCAGCGCGATGAATGCTTCGCTCCCAAGATAGCTGCTGCGCGCACCACCCTGCTGCTGCCGCACCGATGCACGCCGCGCCTCGCGGCGCAACTGATAGAACGCGCCGCCTTCGCCGGGCACATCGAGGTCATGGGCGCAGTGGAACGGCCGGTATTGCCTTTCGGCCGTTGCGCCCGCGCCGTAGCCGATGACTTCGTCGATCTGATGGATCTCGTAGTCCATCGGCCGCGTACGGTCGACGACGACGTGATATTCGAACTCCGTCTCCGATAGTGCGACACGGTCGGTGCGGCGACGAAAGAGGTTAATGGCGGGCGTGCAGTGCAGCGCGAAGTGAGAGGCATCGACGCTGCGCTCGAGCGACGCGTCCCCTTGATCCAGCAGGATGACGATGTCGACTTCCGGCCCGCGGCAATAGCGCAATGCCGCACGCAGACCGGCCAGTTCGACGAACATGAAGCGCGCCGGAAAAGCGAAATACTCTTGCAGCAGCCGGTATCCGTCGAACGATTGTCGAGCGACAGGCAAAAGCGCCTCATTCTCGGCGAAACCGAGCGGCTGCAACGCCGTCTTTGGCAACAGGTCGAGCATGGCCGCCGCGCTCGCGCCGTCGCCCGGCTGCATCACCGCGATGCCGACGCAATGACCGAGCAGTCGTTCGTGCAGGCGCGCGGGCAGACCGTCGGGGCCGCGCAGGTACAACGGAAGACGATCGAGCGACACGCCATCGAATCCGAGCGAGCCTGTCGCGCGCAGCCGCAGGCGCAACCCCGCCTTGACGCCCGCGGGCAGCGCCGGCGACGAGACACCGGCCGAACCCGACGAGCCCGCATGCGCAAAGAACTTTGCATCGGCGATCTCGACCGGCCACAACGTCAATGCATGCGCGGTGCGGTATTCGCAGCGCGTCGACGCGTCCTTATCGAGCATGCCGCGCAGCGCCGTATGACGCGGCACCACGATGCCGTCGCGACCGGCGGCGAGTTGCGGGTTCGCGTGGTCGGCGTGAAGCTGGACGACGGTCATAGAAGGCGTCGGCGCCAGATAGTGCGGATACGCCTGTTCCAGCAGGTGTTGCGTGAAGCTCGGGAATTGCGCGTCGAGCTTCATCTGCACACGTGCCGCGAGGAAGCTGAAGCCTTCCAGCAGCCGCTCGACATAAGGATCAGCGCATTCGACGCCATCCAACGAAAGCCGGCCCGCGATCTTCGGGAACGCGGCGGCGAATTCACCGCCCATTTCCCGCACGTGCCGCAGCTCTTGGCTGTAGTACTGGAGAAACGCCGGGTTCATGCCTGCCGCTCCCCGCCGGGCGATGCGCCGCGCGCCGACGATGCATCGGTGACGCAGGCTTCGCCCGCTTCCAAATCCAGCTCCGTGCGCAGGAAAAGCCGCTCCGGATAAGGCTGCGACCACATATCGGCCTCGATCTCCAAGCGGATGACATGGCCGCCTCTCGTGCCTTTGGCGTGATTTTTTCCGCCGTCGATCGCCTTGACCTGCACGGATTCACGGACAAGCCGTGGCTCGAACGCCCACAGCGCGTCGCGGATCAGGCGCTCGAGCGCGCCCGCCGTGAGCGCGGCGACGTCGCGCCCGGCGAGATCCGGCAGGCCGTAGTTCAGCACCGAGGTCGCGACATACGGCAGATTCGCCGCACCCGCCCCTTCCCCGAGACCGCTTGCGTTCAACAGCCATCCGATATCGCGCTGGACGCTATCGCGCAGTGCGCGGGCCGAAATGATGCGGCGCTCGCGCGATTCGTGTCGCGCATGCGGCTCAAGATCAGTCAGACGGTCGAGCAGCGACGGCTGCAAGCGGTCCCGGGGGAAAGATTCGGACATCGAGGGCTCCTTATTCCTTCTCAACGCGAAAGGCGGATGCGACGATGCCGCTCAGGCAGCTTTGGCCGTCGGCAGCTTCGACACGAGGCGCAGCGACACCGTCAGCCCTTCGAGCTGGTAATGCGGGCGCAAGAAGAACTTCGACGTGTAGTAGCCCGGATTGCCCGCCACTTCCTCCACGACGACTTGTGCATCGGCCAGCGGCTTACGCGCCTTCGTGTCGTCGGAGGAGTGCGTGGGATCGCCGTCGACATACTGGAGAACCCAGTTCTGCAGCCAGCGCTCCATGTCGTCGCGCTCCTTGAACGAGCCGAGCTTGTCGCGCACGATGCACTTCAAGTAGTGGGCGAAGCGGCAGCATGCGAACAGATACGGCAGCCGCGCGGCGAGATTGGCGTTGGCGGTGGCGTCCGGGTCGTCGTACTCGGCCGGCTTGTGCAACGACTGCGCGCCGATGAACGCGGCAAAGTCCGAGTTCTTCTTGTGCACGAGCGGCATGAAGCCGTTCTTGGCAAGCTCGGCCTCGCGGCGGTCGCTGATCGCGATCTCCGTGGGGCACTTCATGTCGACGCCGCCGTCGTCCGTGGGAAACGCGTGCACCGGCAAGCCTTGCACCGCACCGCCCGATTCCACGCCGCGAATGCGAGAACACCAGCCGAACGTCTTGAACGAGCGCGTGATGTTGGCCGCCATCGCATACGATGCGTTCGCCCACGCGTACTTGCTGCTGCCCGCGCCCGCGGTGTCTTCCTCGAAGTCGAACGCCTCGACCGGGTCGGTTTTCGCGCCGTAGGGCGCGCGGGCGAGAAAGCGCGGCATCGCAAGGCCGATGTAGCGCGCATCCTCCGACTCCCGCAGCGAGCGCCACGCCGCGTGTTCGGGCGTCTGAAAGAGCTTGGTGAGGTCGCGCGGATTGGCGAGCTCCTGCCACGATTCCATCAGCAAGGCGGCCGGATCGGCGCCCGCGATGAACGGCGCATGCGCGGCCGCTGCGATCTTCGCGATCTGCGTGAGCAGATCCACGTCGGGGCCGCTGTGATCGAAGTAATAATCGGCCACCAGTGCACCGTAAGGCTCGCCGCCGAACTGCCCGTACTCTTCCTCGTAAAGCTTCTTGAAAAGCGGGCTCTGGTCCCACGCCACGCCGCGATACTTCCTCAACGTCTTATGGAGTTCCGCCTTAGAGATGTTCAGCACGCGGATCTTGAGCGATTCGTCGGTCTCCGTGTTGTTCACGAGGTAATGCAGACCGCGCCAGGCGCTCTCCACCTTCTGAAACGGCTCGCTGTGCAAGATGAGGTTGATTTGCCCGGTCAGCGCTTGGTCGATCTGCGAGATGAGCGCTTCGATGGTCGCAAGGACATCGCCGGAGATCACGCCGGCGTCGCGCAGTGCCTGCTCGGCGAGCGTGCGTACCGCGTTCGAGACGGCGTCGCGAGCATGGTCGGACTTCGGCTTGAATTCCTTTTGCAAGAGGGCGGAGAAATCGTCGAGCTCGGGCGACGCGTCCATGACGGCCGCACTCGTCTGTTGCTGCATGCTGAGGTCGTTCATCGCGTCATGCTCCGGTGGTAGGCGCCGAGCTGGACGGATCGGCCGATGTCGTGTCGGGGTGCGGCTGGGCCGCAAGCGCTTTCATCAACGCGGGCTCTTCGAGCAGCCGGGCGATCAGCGCCTCGGCGCCGGTCTTGCCGTCCATGTACGTGAGCAGATTGGCGAGTTGCGTGCGCGCTTCCAGCAGTTGCCGCAACGGCTCGACTTTGCGGGCGATAGCGGCCGGCGTGAAATCGTCCATGCTCTCGAAGGTCAGATCGACGGCGACATTGCCGTCGCCCGTCAGCGTGTTCGGCACCTGCACCGCGACGCGCGGCTTCATCGATTTCAGACGCTCGTCGAAGTTGTCCACGTCGATTTCGAGGAACTTGCGCCGCGCGGGCGGCGCGAGCGGTTCCGCGCTCTGCCCCGAGAGATCCGCGAGCACGCCCATCACGAACGGCAGATTCACCTTCTTTTCCGAGCCGTAGACTTCGACGTCGTATTCGATCTGCACCCGCGGCGCACGATTGCGCGCGATGAATTTCTGACTGCTTTCCTTTGCCACGATGTCCACTCCTTTGCCTTGAGCCTTGTTCACGCTAGGCGATGCCGCCCAGATGTTTGAATTGGGCCGCCCCGTCTGGCGCCACGTCCTCGATGATTTCCATGAAGCTCGCGCCAACCAGCCGCCGGGCGCGCTGTAGCAACACCGGCAACGGGCTCGATGGTTCGCTTTGCGCGTAGTAGGCGCAGATCGCGTCGAGCGCATCGCTTACATCGCGCGCGCTCGCGATTTGCCGGGGCTTGGCGGGTCCGGCCGTCAAGACGGCATGCGCCGCCGTACCGGAACCCGCGCCCTCTTCACTGCGCTCGGTCTCCTGCGCGCCTGCCCCTTCCCTCGTGTTGTTATCTAGCGTCGCAACGCGTGCGGCGACGAATTCCCCGATGCGTGCGAGCGGCCTTCCAAGTGGTCCGAAATCGAGCGCGCGCGCCGGCCCCACGTGCTCGGTCAGTAGGCGCTCGATCTTGGCCAGCGCGGCGCGCGCCGATGAGACGGCCTCGCTTGTCGCCTGTGCTCCCTCGATGCCGAT
>JBQCDS010000152.1:0-5852 GCA_051961035.1 Trinickia sp.
CTTCGGATTTCTCGTCGTTTCTCGTGCAGGCGCAGTCTTCGGGTGCGCAAGTGCTCGGGTTGGCAAATGCAGGCGGCGATTTCGATAATGCCGTCAAAGCCGCCGACGAATTCGGCGTGAACAAGAAAATGCAAATGGCCGGACTGCTCGTGTTTGTCAACGACATCCGCAGTCTTGGCCTCAAAGCGACTCAGGGCATGGAGTTGACGACGAGCTGGTACTGGGACAAGGACGACGCCTCCCGCGCGTTCGCGAAGCGCTTCTTCGACACCATGCACAAGATGCCGAGCAGCCTGCAAGCAGCGGACTACTCGGCCACGTTGACGTATCTGAAGGCCGTTCAGGCAGCCGGCACCACCGACGCCGATAAGGTCATGGCCGAACTCAAAAGCATGAAGGTGCATGACATGTTCGCGGACGGCTACATCCGCCGAGATGGTCTGCTGATGCACGACATGTATCTGATGCAAGTGAAGACGCCCGCCGAGTCGCACGGTCCTTGGGATTTCTACAAGCTCGTCTCCACCATTCCGGCCAACGTGGCATTTACATCGCTCGCGCAGTCGGCTTGCCCGCTCCTCAAGAAGTAAGTTCCGTGAGGCGGCTCGACGTGTAGGTCACGATCCGCCTCGCTTTGCTGCTTTTCCGCCTTGCCGCTCGCTCTCGGGCACGCCCGTGCACGTCGCGGCATGGTCGATCGTTCGCTTCGGAGACGATAGATTCAATGGAACTCGTCGGTATTTCCCCTTCGGCCCTTATGAGCCAACTCGTTCTAGGGCTCGTGAACGGTTCGTTCTACGCCGTGCTGAGCTTGGGTCTCGCCGTGATATTCGGGCTGCTTAACGTGATCAATTTCGCCCATGGCGCGATGTTCATGCTCGGCGCTGTCCTCGCTTGGATGGGCGTCCAGTATCTCGGCATCGGCTATTGGCCCATGCTCGTCGCCGCTCCGATCTTGGTCGGCGTAATCGGCATGCTGCTCGAGCGCGCTCTGCTGCGCTGGATCTATAAGCTCGATCACATCTACGGGCTGCTGCTCACGTTCGGTGTCACGCTCGTTGTCGAAGGTGTGCTACGGACCATTTACGGCGCCTCGGGCGAGCCCTACGACATACCGGCCGCGCTCGATGGCGCGACCAACCTCGGGTTCATGTATCTGCCCAACTATCGGGCGTGGGTCGTCGCAGCCTCGCTCGCGGCGTGTCTTGGTACTTGGTTCCTCGTCGAGAAGACGCGGATCGGCGCGTACTTGCGCGCCGGCACCGAGAACCCGCGACTTGTCGAAGCGTTCGGCGTCAATGTGCCGGTGATGGTGACGCTCACCTACGGCATCGGCGTCGCACTCGCCGCGTTTGCCGGTGTGCTGGCCGCGCCCGTGATGCAGGTGTCGCCGTTGATGGGGCAGCATTTGATCATCACGGTGTTCGCCGTCGTCGTGATTGGCGGCATGGGTTCGATCATGGGGTCGATCGTGACCGGTCTCGGGCTCGGGATCGTCGAAGGTCTAACCAAGGTGTTATATCCGCAGGGCGCCTCCACAGTGGTGTTCGTCGTCATGGCGCTTGTGCTACTCGCGCGGCCGGCGGGTTTATTCGGAAAACGAAGCTAGGGGACAAGCGATGCAACGACGTGTTTTCTATGGGATGGTCGGTGCGGGGCTAGTGGCTGCTCCATGGCTCGGGCTCTATCCGCTGTTCATGATGAAGGTACTGTGCCTGGCATTGTTTGCCTGCGCCTTTAATTTATTGCTTGGCTACGCCGGTCTGCTCTCGTTCGGGCATGCCGCATTCTTCGGCAGTGCCGGATACCTTGCGGGCTATTTGATGCGCAACGTTGGCCTCACGCCGGAACTCGCGTTGCTGGCGGGCGTGGCCGCGGGCGGCCTACTCGGCCTAGCGTTCGGGGTCCTGGCTATTCGACGGCAGGGGATTTATTTCGCGATGGTCACACTGGCCCTCGCGCAAATGGTGTATTTCGTTTGCGTCCAAGCCCCTGCCACGGGCGGCGAGGACGGCCTGCAAGGCATCCCGCGAGGCCGGTTGCTCGGCTGGCTGCCGCTCGGCAACGACACCGTGCTTTATTACGTTGTCCTAACGATCTGCGTGCTCGCGTTTCTATTTATCGCCCGGGTGGTGAACTCTCCGTTCGGCCAGGTGCTCAGAGCAATCAAAGAGAATGAGCCTCGCGCGATCTCGCTCGGCTACGATGCGCAACACTTCAAACTGCTGGCGTTCGTGCTCTCCGCCATGCTCGCTGCACTCGCCGGAGCGCTCCAAGCACTCGCGCTCGGCTTCGAGACCTTGACGGACGTCCATTGGACGATGTCCGGGCTTGTGATCCTCGTGACACTGGTTGGCGGCGTCGGCACGTTTTTCGGCCCGGTTGTGGGCGCCGCGCTGATCGTGCTCCTCGAGAACCGCCTCGGCGATTTCGGTGCGTGGCTTTCCGGTATCACCGGCGTCGCGTGGTTCAATGGTCTCGGCGAATCGGTAACGATCGTTATCGGTCTGATCTTCGTGGTCTGCGTGTTGACGTTTCGCAGGGGCGTGGTGGGGGAGATGGCCGGCCTGTCCGCCCGGCGTGCCCTGCGCCGCAAGCATGCGACCGAAGCAGCAACGACGTGACGTGCCTCGCCCCGCCCATGCAACGGCATCGCTCAGATGAACGGGCACGGTGAAGTGAACCCCGCTGCACGGACGAACGGTCACCGTCCGTCAAGTTCGACAACCTTATCGTTGAAGTGCGACCGGTAGGCATAGATCGCGGGTGCGCCGCCCGTGTGCAGGAACAGGACGCTGTCCGTCGGACTGAATCGTCCTTGCGCAGCGAGGCCGAGCAGCGCCGCGAAAGCCTTGCCGCTATAGACAGGATCGAGCAGAAGCGCCTCCCGTTTGGCCGCTAGGCGGATAGCGTCGACGGTTCGTTTATCCGTTATTCCGTATTGACCCGCGGAATAACGATCTTCTACGACGATTCTCTCGCGCAGCAAGTTGCCGTCCAGGCCGATATCGGCGCACAGCGTTTCGAGCAATCCCGTCACGCGTGCCCGGACCCCGACCGGATCGGCGTCGATATCGATCCCAATCACTTCGATGTCGAGGCCCAAAAGCGCGAAGCCAACGATCAATCCCGCTTGTGTACCGCCGGTCCCACTGGCGTGAACGACATGCGTGAGCGAAACGCCGGCAGACTCGGCCTGTTGCGCGATTTCCAGCGCACAACGCAAATATCCTGTCGCACCCAATGCGTTCGCGCAACCGTATGGCACGATGTAGGGGCGCCTTCCTTCTTTGATCAAGCGATCGGCTACCGCTTGTAGAAACAGCGATCTGTCATGTTTGATGCTCATCGGCTCATAGCTCGCGCCATATAGCTTATCCAGGAAGATGTTCCCGGTTTCTGCATAGTCGCTGTCGACCCTCGGTACGCGGTCGGTGGTCATACCGAAATGGCACGCGAGCCCTGTCTTCGCTGCGGCTGCGGCGACTTGACGAACAGAATTCGACTGGACAACGCCGGCCGTCACAATGGTGTCGGCGCCGGAGGCAAGGACAGCAGGTATCAGGTATTCCAGCGCCCGCACCTTGTTCCCGCCGCCACCTAGCCCGCTTGCGTCATCCCTTTTCACGAAGACGCTCGGCGCTTGCGACAAGGTCATGAGCCGACGCGCAGGCTCAAAGGGCGTTGGAAAATGCCCCAGCCGGCGGCGGTCGAACCTGTCCAGGTGTTGGCAAAGCCTCGATGTGTCGATCGATTTCATCCCCTTCGCTCCAAACGTGGCGTGCGCCCGAAAAAGATTATAATTTATACTCTCTACGGTCAAGGTATGTAAGCGACCGAGTCACTTCCTCAGAATGTGTCGTCCACCTATGCCGCTCGACGAATGGAACACTTAACCGCCACCCAATTCGCAGCCGACCGGATCCGCGAGTCCATCCTTTCCGGCGCGCTAAAGCCAGGCGATCGATTGCAACAGCATGCGCTTGCCGCCCTCTACGGCGTGAGTCACGTCCCGCTGCGCGAAGCGCTGCGGGGGCTGGAAAGCGAGGGCTTTATTTCGATCAGTCCTCGAAGAGGCGCCTTCGTCCAACCCCTTACGCAGGAAGACGCACGCGATATCTTCGAGCTCCGTGCGTTGACGGAGTGCAGGGCACTGCAGTTGTCGGCGCCAAACTTGAAGGCGCGCCACATCGCGGTGCTTCGTGAAATCTGTCAAGAAGCCGACGGCATAGCGGAGGTGACGGAGCGCATCGACGGCGACCGCCGTTTAGCTCTACTGAACGAATGGAATGATGTCAACGCGCGCTTGCATCGCGTCCTGTATGGCGAATGCGATAGGCCGAGACTTTTGGCTCTCATCGAAACGCTGTGGAAGAACACGAGCCGCTACATCATGCTTTTGCGCCATCGAGGCGGCTATTTTGGCGTCTCGAAAGCGGAACACCGGCAGATGGTCGAAGCGGTGTCAGAGGGGCGGACTGACGATGCCGTAGCGCTACTTAACGAACATATTCTTGGTGCGGCGCAAAGAACGATAAGTCTTCTACAGCGATGAGACGGCGCAATAGCACGCATTGCGGCACACCACGTCAACGCAGCGTGAAGGCCATGGCGCAAAGACGGTTGAGCGCCCGCACCGCGTGCCGGCGTCGTGGCATTCACTGGTAACGACGACAGTGATGGGCATTGAGCGGAGGTCAACCGTCGGCGCAGCGCGCCGGAAACCTGTGACGGGCGCCGGGATCTCTCATCACACGCTCATCGCGCCAACATAACGCCGCGGTGGTCCTCCGAGTGGAGGGCACGGCGGCCGCGGGTTTTAGCCGACTGCAGTCCTTGCAACATCGATCACGGCGACGCCGCTCATCTCAGTGCGTCGCGCCGAACGGAGTCACGTAGGCGCCCGCTGGCGGCGGAGAGCAAAAGCCCGCGTCGTGCGGCACCACTGCAAGGTAATTCGTTGACGCGAGCTTGGGGCCTTGTTTGGGATTCGCGAAATCGCTAAACAACATGCGTTGCCCGGTTCCGGGGTCTACTCGGTAGAGGCTGTAGGCGAGTGTCTTCGGGTTATACGCGCCCACGATGATCTGCCCCGAGTGCTGCACGCCAACGCCGGACAGGTATTGCCCCACCGGTCCTCGGGCCGAGTTGTCGAAATCGCTGGCGATGGTACGGTGTCCATTTTTCGGATCGATCCGCACCAGCAGGTTTCTGTTCCCCGGAAGACACCCTCCGGAATTTGCCAAGACCGATCCCGAATGTTCCACCGCCAAACCGATCGCGCAACTCAAGTCGATCACAACGCCTTGTGTTGCATCGCTAAGATTGCTCACCCTCGACCGATCGCCCGTGACCGTATTGACGCGATAGATCGCGGATATCCCCGTGCCGCTGGGGTGAGGGGCCGTGGTGATGAAAATCGCGTCCTCGGCGTGCGCGGCAGTGGCCTGCTCCAAAGCGAGATCGTTGATTTGACAGCATGAGGTCGACGGCAGGTCAGTGACAACGGCGCGTTTATCAGTCTGGGGCACGACGCGAACGACGGTAGAGTCATACCAGCTGTTCGTGTTGCCGGCCGGTGCGATTTGTAGGTTTCCTAACACTCTGCCGGAAGTATCGACAGCCAGACCCGGACTGAATTGTCCTGTAATGGATCCGTCATAAAACGGAATGAATCGGCGGTGCCCGGTATGAGGGTCAACGATGAAAAGACCGGCATATCCATCGGTCACAAAAATTTGCCCTCGACCGACGGCCACTCCCATTAAGGAAGCATGCGTACCCGTTCCGGGACCCTCGGACCTATCGTTGAAATCGCTAATGACCGATCGCACTCCGGTCTTGCCGTCTAC
>JBQCDS010000153.1:0-2953 GCA_051961035.1 Trinickia sp.
CCGTGCTTTGCACGTCAGGCATCACGAAGGCGGGGTTCATTTGATTCATCGTTGCTTTGTCCTAGTGAGCGCGGCTAAATGGCCGGCGCACGAACGGCCGGCGCGAGTCATGCCAAGCGCCTAATAACGAAACAGAGGGCCATCGGGGCTGCCGACCCGCGCAGCGCGTGCGTCGCCGCGAGAAGGTCCACTCGCGAGCCACACGGCGCTGCGAATACGCGACGAATTCTCAAGGAACGCACGCGGTGACCACTGCGGGATCAAGCGACGCGCTGGGTCGCCAGCTTGGCCGCCGGCTCGAGAAAGCGCCCGCGAATCGATTTTTCGATGCCTGCGCTGTCAAGGCCGCATTCCGCCAACAGCTTGGCCGGATCGCCATGATCGATGAAGCTGTCGGGGAGGCCCAATTGTAGTACGGGCCGAACAACCCCATTGGCAAGCAGGGATTCGACGCAAGCGGAGCCCGCGCCGCCCATGATGCAGCCTTCCTCGACCGTGACGATCGCATCGTGCGTTTGCGCCAGCTCGCGCACGAGTTCGGCGTCGATCGGCTTCACGAACCGCATGTTGGCGACGGTGGCATCGAGCGCCTCGGCGGCAGCCAATGCCGGCGCGACCATCGTGCCGAATGCCAGGATCGCGATGCGGCTACCCTTCGGGGCCGTCGATTGACGACGGATTTCGCCTCGACCAACAGGCAGCGCAGTCATTTGCTTGACCGTCGCCACGCCCGTGCCCGCACCGCGCGGATACCGCACAGCCGTCGGATTCGCTTGCTGCAACGCCGTATACAGCATCTGGCGACATTCGTTTTCATCGGCCGGCGCCATCACCGTCATGTTCGGGATGCAACGCAGGAAGGCGAGGTCGTAGGCGCCGGCGTGCGTCGCGCCGTCGGCCCCGACGAGGCCCGCGCGGTCGATCGCGAAGACGACAGGCAGGTTCTGCAACGCCACGTCGTGAATCAGTTGGTCGTACCCGCGCTGTAGGAACGTCGAATAGATCGCGACCACGGGCTTGAGCCCCTCTGCCGCGAGGCCACCCGCGAATGTCACCGCATGCTGTTCTGCGATGCCGACATCGTAGTAGCGATCCGGGAAACGCTTCTCGAACTCGACCAGGCCGGAGCCTTCGCGCATGGCCGGCGTGATGCCGACGACGCGCGCATCGAGTTCGGCTGCGTCGCACAGCCATTCGCCGAAGACTTGGGTGTACGTCTTCTTGGAAGGCGTCGTGCTCGGCTTGATGCCCTCGGCCGGATTGAACTTGCCCGGGCCGTGGTAGAGCACCGGATCGGCCTCGGCCAATTTATAGCCTTGGCCCTTTTTCGTGACGACATGCAAGAACTGCGGGCCGCGCAGCTCGCGGATGTTTTGCAGCGTCGGGATCAACGAGTCGAGATCGTGGCCGTCGATCGGCCCGATGTAGTTGAAGCCGAACTCTTCGAACAACGTGGCGGGCACAACCATGCCTTTCGCGTGCTCTTCCAGCTTGCGAGCCAATTCGAGCACCGGCGGAGCCACGCGCAACACGCGTTCGACGCCCGCGCGCGCAGCGGCGTAAAAACGCCCCGACATCAGGCGTGCCAAATGACGATTGAGCGCGCCGACAGGCGGCGAGAGCGACATGTCGTTGTCGTTGAGAATGACGAGCAGCGGCAAATCGTCGCACACGCCCGCATTGTTCATCGCTTCGAAGGCCATGCCGGCCGTCATCGCCCCATCGCCGATCACGGCGATCGAGAAGCGGTCGATGCCTTCGAGCTTGCTCGCGATCGCCATGCCGAGCGCGGCGGAAATCGACGTGCTCGAATGCGCCGTGCCGAACGTGTCGTATTGCGACTCCGAGCGGCGAGGGAAACCGGACATACCGCCGCGTTGACGCAGCGTCGGCATCCGCTCGCGGCGCCCGGTCAAAATCTTGTGAGGATAGGTTTGGTGGCCGACGTCCCAAACGATTCGATCGTGCGGCGTATCGAATACGTAATGCAAGGCAATCGTCAGCTCGACGGTGCCGAGATTCGACGACAAATGCCCGCCCGTTTGCGACACGCTGTCGAGCACGAATGCGCGCAGCTCGTCGGCAAGGGGCTTCAATTGACGGCGGTCTAGGCGGCGCAAATCCGCCGGGTCGTCGATGGTTTTCAACAAGTCGTACATCGTCGTTCCATTGTAGGAAAAGTTACGCGCCCGCTTTTTTGTCGCGCATCTCGAGGCCAATGCCGCGCGCCAGCGGGCTTCGCGTTCAACTCACCCGATTCACCACCAGGTCGGCAAGCTCAGCCAAACGTCGTGCGCGCTCACCGAAGGGCGCGAGCGCGTCATGCGCATCGCGGCGCAATTGCGCTGCCAGAGCACGCGAGGCTTCCAGACCGATAATCGACACGTAGGTCGGCTTACCGGCCATCGCGTCCTTGCCCGCGGTTTTGCCGAGCGTAGCGGAATCGGTCGTTACGTCGAGGATATCGTCCACCACCTGGAATGCGAGGCCCACGGCCGCGGCGTAGGTGTCCAGCGCGCGCAGGACGTCGGCATCGGGCACCGTCCCCGTCAGTGCGCCCATGCGGACCGACGCGCGCAGCAAGGCGCCCGTCTTCATCCGGTGCATCGTTTCGAGTTGCGGCCGCGTCAGCGCCAGCCCGACGCTCGCCAGGTCGATCGCCTGCCCGCCCGCCATGCCGAGCGAGCCGCTCGCGACGGCCAATTCACGCACCAGTGAGGCCTGGGCGCGCGTATCGAGGGCCATCTCGTCGGTCAGCACGACGAATGCCTGAGATTGCAACGCATCCCCGACGAGCAGGGCCGTTGCTTCGTCGTACTGAACATGGACCGTCGGCTTGCCACGGCGCAGGTCGTCATCGTCCATGCACGGCATATCGTCGTGCACGAGCGAATAGACGTGAATCATTTCGAGCGCGGCCGATGCCGCCTCGAGTGCCTGGGCCCGCGCCCCC
>JBQCDS010000154.1:0-11438 GCA_051961035.1 Trinickia sp.
ACGAACGAGACGGGCTGTCCACCGATTTTCAAGCGCTTCGCATTCAGATGTGAGCGAGCTCACCGGTCAAGGGAGAAACTTGCGCAATCTTCACGGTGACCTGGGCCTGCGCAGACGCTGTCAGGAAGGCCAATGCGATGCCGAGCATCGCAGGGACTGACTTCACAATGATCACGTGGCTTTCTTCTCCAACTCGCCGACGAGCCAGTCGTGAAAACTGCGCAGCTTGGGCAAGTCCGCCCGCGACTTGAGCAGATTCATCGTATAGCCATGTACGCTCAGCCCCTGCGTGCCGAGCGGCGCGACGAGCCGCCCCGTTTCCAGCTCGCGCTGCACGAGCAGCAGACTGTCCAGGCACACGCCTAGCCCATCGACGGCCGCGCTGATCGACATGAACGAACGATCAAAGCGTGGCCCGCGCGTAATGTCGAGCGGCACCTTCCGGTGCAAGCGCATCCAGTCGCGCCACCCCACCAAGCAGCCTTCGCTGTGGATAAGCGTGTGGTGCTGCAGGTCGGCTGCCTTCCTGATCGGATGGTCGCCGTATGCGAGCGCGGGCGAGCACAGCGGCACCACCGTCTCCGACGGTAACTCCAACACCAGCGTACCGGCCGGCTGCAACTTGCGCGCGCCGTAGCGGATGTCCACATCCACCGCTTCGCCAACCAAATCCACCGCCGACGACGACGCGTTGAGCCGCACGTCGATGTCCGGATGCATCGCGCTGAAACGTGCGAGACGCGGCATCAGCCACTGGGTGGCGAAACTCGGCGTGCAGTGGATCGTCAGGATGTCACTCTTCTCGACGCGCCCGATCTCGCGTGTCGCGTGCTCGATGCGCGCGAACGCCGCCGTGATTTCTTCTGCGTATCGGCGCCCTGAGTCGGTCAGGATCGCGGCGCGATGCACGCGATGGAACAGCCGAAGGTCCAACTGCTCCTCGAGAAGTTTGATCTGATGGCTGATCGCCGACGGCGTCACGAACAGTTCTTCCGCTGCGAGCGCAAACGACGACAACCGCGCGGCAGCCTCGAATGCTTGAATGGATTTGAGCGTGATCCGATGTTGCATTGCAGCGTATGCGTGAATTGAATTCATGGATGGCCCATAGTAATTCGTTTGAGCGGCCTAGCCAAAGCCTTTACGCTTTTCGCATGGACAAACGGCACAAGGAGAAGCAGGTGAAAACTAGCGACCCCGGATTGCACGAGCGTCTCGCCGACTGCGCTTATCGCATTCGGCGCAACGCGGTGCGGATGGGCGAAGTGCAAGGCCAGGGCTACATCGCCCAGGCGCTCGACATTGCCGACGTGCTCGCCGTCGCCTACGGCCATGCGCTGCGCTATCACGCCGACGACCCCGACTGGGAAGGCCGCGATCGCTTCCTGCTGTCGAACGGCCATTACGCGATCGCGCTCTATGCCGCGCTGATCGAGGCCGGCATCATCCCCGAAGCGGAACTCGAGACGTACGGCAGCGACGACAGCCGCCTGCCGATGTCCGGCATGGCGAGCTACACGCCCGGCATGGAGATGTCGGGCGGCTCGCTCGGCCAGGGCCTGACAATCGCCGTGGGCCGCTGTCTCGGACTCAAGCGTAAGGGCTCGGACGCATTCGTCTACACACTATTCTCGGACGGCGAACTCGATGAAGGCGCGGTATGGGAAGCGATCCTGTCCGCGAGCCACTGGAAGCTCGACAACCTGATCGCGATCGTCGACGTCAACAATCAGCAGGCTGACGGACCGTCGGCACAGGTGATGGCATTCGAGCCGCTCGTCGACAAGCTCGATGCCTTCGGCTGGTTCGTGCAGCGCATCGACGGCAATGATCTCGCCGCCGTGATCGGCGCGTTCGACGCGGCCCGTACCCATCGCGGCGCGCGGCCGCGGATGATCGTCTGCGACACGAAGATGGGGTGCGGCGTGTCGTTTCTCGAGGCGCGCGAGAAGAACCATTTCATCCGCGTCGAGCCGCACGAATGGCAGCTCGCGCTTGCAGCGCTCGAAGCAGGAAGACAAGCATGAGCACGGTCGCACCGAAGGCCCGCCTGAAGACGTCGGCGATGATTGCATCGATCGCGAGCGATGGACACGCGACCCGTCCGGCGCCGTTCGGTCATGCGCTCGTCGAGCTCGCGCGACAGCGCGCCGACGTGGTCGGCATGACCGCCGACCTCGGCAAGTACACCGATCTGCATGTATTCGCACAGGCGTTTCCCGAGCGCTACTACCAGATGGGCATGGCCGAACAGTTGCTGATGGGCGCGGCTGCCGGCCTCGCGCACGAAGGCGCGCTGCCGTTCGTCACCACCTATGCGGTGTTCGCGTCGCGCCGGGCCTATGACTTCATTCATCAGGCGATCGCCGAAGACAATCTCGACGTGAAGATCGCCTGTGCGCTGCCGGGCCTGACGACGGGCTACGGCCCGAGTCACCAGGCCGCCGAAGACGTCGCGTTGTTCCGTGCGATGCCGAACCTGACCGTGATCGATCCGTGCGACGCGATCGACATCGAACAGATGGTGCCTGCGATGGCGGCACATCGCGGCCCGGTCTATGCCCGCCTCTTGCGCGGCAACGTGCCCGTCGTGCTCGACGAATACGACTATCGCTTCGAACTCGGCAAGGCCAAGCTTCTGCGCGACGGCGCGGACGTGCTGATCGTCTCGTCCGGCATCATGACGATGCGCGCGCTCGAAGTTGCGAAGCTCGTTGCGCACGACAGCATCGACGTTGGTGTGCTGCATGTGCCGACCATCAAGCCGCTCGACACCGCCACGATTCTGCGTGAAGCGCGTAAGAGCGGCCGGCTCGTCGTCGTCGCGGAGAACCACACGGTAATCGGCGGCCTCGGCGAAGCCGTTGCCGCGCTGCTGCTCGGCAACGGCGTCACGCCGCCCTTCCGCCAGATCGGTCTGCCCGACGCGTTCCTCGATGCGGGCGCGCTGCCGACTCTGCACGACCGCTACGGCATCTCCGCGCAAGCGATGGCCGACACGCTCAAGACTTGGCTGCGTTGAAGCGGCCGGCCGGACGATGCATCGGCCCCGCATTCGCACGGCACCCAACGACACCCGACAGGTATCCGCTTTTTTTGTTCCACCCAAAATCCACACGATAGGGAGCACTTCATGAACGAGACGCGTCTTCTCGACGGCAAGGTAGCGGTGATTTCCGGCGCGGCATCGCCTCGCGGCATCGGCATGGCGACGGCGCGGATGTTCGCGCGCCACGGCGCCCGCGTCGCGATCCTCGATCTCGACCGCGCGGCCGCCGAAGCCGCCGCCGCGGAACTCGGGCCCGATCATCGCGGCTACGCGTGCGACGTGACCGACCGCGACGCCTGCCGCGCGGCGATCGATCGGATCGTCGGCGCATTCGAGCGGATCGACATACTCGTCAACAACGCCGGGATCACCCAAGCCGTCAAGCTACTCGACATCGACAAGGAAAGCTGGGACCGCATTCTCGACGTGAACCTGCGCGGCGTGCTGTATCTGTCGCAGGCCGCCGTGCCGCAAATGAAGAAGCAGCGAAGCGGATCGATCGCGTGCATGTCGTCGGTGTCCGCGCAGCGGGGCGGCGGGATCCTGGGAGGACCGCATTACTCGGCCGCGAAAGCAGGCGTGCTGGGCCTCGCAAAAGCGATGGCGCGCGAACTCGGCAACGACGGCATTCGCGTGAACTGCGTGACGCCGGGCCTGATCCAGACCGACATCAACGCCGGCAAGATCAGCGAAGAAAAGCGCCAAGAGATTCTGGGGGGGATTCCGCTCAACCGTCTCGGTGTCGTCGACGATGTCGCGGGCGCATTCCTGTTCCTCGCGTCCGACCTGTCCTCCTACATCACAGGCGGCGTGATCGACGTGAACGGCGGCATGCTGATCCACGGCTAATACGGCACCCGCAACACCGGCGGTTAATGGAAGGCGCGCACGGGCCGGCGCGCCCGCACAGACGATCGACAACGATATAAACGGCCCATATCCATCCTGGAGGAGCACAACATGACTACGGATTCAAACCCGAAGCACGGCGTCAACCGCCGCACGTTCCTGAAGACTGGCGCGGCACTCGCGGCCGCGGCACCGCTTTGGGGCGTCTCACGCCGTGCGCTCGCGGCGCCGCAGTTCTCGTACAAGCTCGCAACCGGCCAGGACCCGAGCCACCCGGTCAACGTGCGCGCGAAAGAGGCCGCCGATAGGATCCGCGAAGCCACCAGCGGCCGGCTCGAGATCCGTGTGTTCCCCAGTAATCAGCTCGGCTCGGACACTGACCTGCTGTCGCAGATCCGCAATGGCGGGGTCGACTTCATCAACATGGCCGCATCGGTGATGTCGACGCTGGTGCCGGCTGCGGGCATCGCCAACACGGGCTTCGCGTTCCCCGACTACGACCACGTCTGGAAGGCGATGGACGGCGATCTGGGCAAGTACATCCGCGCTCAGATTGAACACGCCGGCATGCTCGTTATTTCGCGGCCGTGGGACAACGGCTTCCGGCAAATCACGTCGTCCATGAAACCGATCCGCACGCCGGACGACCTGCACGGCTTCAAGATCCGCGTGCCGGTCGCGCCGATGATGATCTCTCTATTCCAGTCGCTGCAGGCGGGCCCCACGCCGATCAACTTCAACGAGCTGTATTCGGCGTTGCAGACGCACCTCGTCGACGGCCAGGAGAATCCGCTGCCAATCATCGCGACGGCCAAGCTTTACGAAGTGCAGAAGTACGTGAGCATGACGAGCCATGTGTGGGACACGTACTGGATCCTCGGCAATCCGGCGGCATTTAAACGCCTGCCCGGCGACGTGCAGGCGATCGTCACGCGCGAGTTTGAACGCGCGGCGCTTGAAGAACGCGCCGATATCGCGAGCTTGAACGCATCGCTGCGCCAGACCATCGCGAGTAAAGGCCTGCAGGTGCTCGACGTCGACAAGGCAGCGTTCCGCGACGCGCTGCGCAAGTCCGGCTTCTACCGCGATTGGAAGTCGAAGTTCGGCGATCAGGCGTGGGCGTTGCTGCAAAACACGACGGGAGCGCTCGCATGAACGGGGTGCTCTCGCTCGAACCGGAGCGGGCGCGGTCGTGGAAATCGCGCTGTGACTCGGCACTCGGCTGGGCGATCGAGGTGCCGGCCGCGCTCGCCGTGCTAGCCGAAGTGGTGATCTTACTCGTCGGCATCGTGTCGCGATTCGTATTCGGCCATCCGCTCGTCTGGGGCGACGAGCTCGCGTCGATCCTGTTCCTCTGGCTTGCAATGCTCGGCTCGGCCGTCGCGCTGCGGCGCGGTCATCATATGCGGATGACCGTGCTCGCCGAGCGCCTGCCGGGCGCATGGCGTTCGTTTGCCGAGGTGCTCTCGGTCGGCGCACCTTTGCTTTTTCTCGCGCTGATGCTCGGACCGTCGATCGACTACGCGCAGAACCAGTGGATCGTGCAGACGCCGGTACTCGGATTGCCCGATACGGTGCGCGTGGGCGCCGTGCCGGTCGGCGGTGCGTTGATGCTCGCAATCTGCGTCGTGCGGCTCGCGCGGCACCGGCTGCGCGACCTGCTGCCCGCTTTCGTGGTGCTCGCCGCCATCGCGCTCGCGCTCTACGTCGGGCGTGACGCGCTGTGGAACATCGGCAACTGGAGCCTCGTGATCTTCTTTGGCGTCCTGCTCGGCGGCGGCGTGCTCGCGGGGCTGCCGATCGCGTTCTGCTTCGGTCTGTCGACGGTCGCCTGCCTGCTCACGACCACCACCACACCGCTCGCGGTCATCACCGGCCAGATGAACGAAGGCATGAGTTCGCTCGTGCTGCTCGCGGTGCCGCTCTTCATCCTGCTCGGCCAATTGATCGAGATGACGAAGATGGCGGAAGCGATGGTCGCGTTTCTCGCCGCGCTGCTCGGCCACGTGAAGGGCGGCCTCTCCTACGTGCTGATCGGCGCGATGGTGCTCGTCTCCGGTATTTCCGGCGCGAAAACCGCCGACATGGCTGCGGTCGCGCCGGTGCTGTTCCCCGAGATGAAGCGGCGCGGCGTTCCGGAGGGCGAGCTCGTCTCGCTGCTTGCCGCGTGCGGCGCGATGGCGGAGACCATCCCGCCTTCGCTCGTGCTGATCATCATCGGTTCGGTGACGGGGGTATCGATCGCCGCGCTCTTCGCGGGCGGCCTGCTGCCCGGCCTCGTGCTCGCGATCGCGCTCGGTGTGATCGCGCGGCGCCGCACCGGCAACCTCGCCGACAAGATGCCGCGCGCGAGTGCGAAAGTCATCGGTAAGACCTTCATCGTCGCGCTGCCCGCGCTCGTGTTGCCGGTGTTGATCCGCTTCGCGGTCGCGGACGGCGTCGCGACCGCCACCGAAGTGTCGACCATCGGCATCGCGTACACCGTCGCGGTCGGCTTGCTCGTCTATCGCCGCTTCGACTGGAAACGCCTCTACCCGATGCTCGTCGAGACCGCGTCGCTGTCCGGCGCGATCCTGCTCATCATCGGCGCGGCGACCGCGATGGCCTGGGCGCTCACCCAGGCAAGCTTCTCGCAGACACTCGCGGATGCGATGGGTCATATGCCCGGCGGTGCGTACGGCTTCCTGTTCATCTCGGTCGTTGCGTTCGTCGTGCTCGGCAGCGTGCTCGAAGGGATTCCGGCGATGGTGCTGTTCGGCGCGCTGTTGTTTCCGATGGCGCGTCACGCCGGCATCCACGAAGTGCACTATGCGATCACCGTGATCCTCGCGATGGGCATCGGCCTTTTCACGCCGCCGTTCGGGCTCGGGTATTACGCCGCCTGCACGATCGGTCGCGTCGATCCAAACGCGGGGCTGCGCTGCATCTGGCCGTATCTCGGCGCACTCGCGGTCGGCCTGGCCGTGGTCGTCGCGGTACCGTGGATTTCGACCGGCTTCCTGCCCGCGCTCTGATATCCGTTCCGGCCTTCGCGCGGTGACGCGCGGAGGCTTCCCTGTTCGACTTTCCAACTCTTCAACCCATCGACTGCCACGGTTCGTGAACGAGCCGTGCCGAAGGATTGCCCCGTCATGTCCGCCATCGATCCCGCGCCGCTCGCGAATGCGATCCGCTTCCTGTCCATCGACGCCATCCTGCGTGCCGGCGAAGGCCACCAGGGCGTGCCGCTTGGCATGGCCGAGACCGCGACCGCCCTCTTCACGCGCCATCTGAAGTTCAATCCCGACGATCCTCTCTGGCCCGATCGCGACCGGTTCGTGCTGTCGAACGGTCACGGTTCGATGCTGCTCTACTCGTTGCTGTACTTGACCGGTTACGCGCGCATCGGACTCGACCAGATCAAATCGTTCCGCGAGCTCGGCTCGCACTGTGCGGGGCATCCGGAGTTCGATCCGTCGGCGGGTATCGAGGTCACCACCGGTCCGCTCGGCCAGGGTATTGCGAACGCGCTCGGCATGGCGATTGCAGAGGCGTACCAGTCCGCGCGCTTCGGCCGCGATATCGTCGATCACTACACGTACGCGTTCGTCGGCAACGGTTGCCTGCAGGAAGGCATCGGCCAGGAGGTGATCTCCCTCGCCGGACATTTGCGTCTCGGCAAGCTGATCTTCTGCTGGGACGACAATCGGATCACCGATGATGGCAGCACCGCGCTGTCGATCAGCGAGGACGTCGCCGCGCGCTTTCGCGTCGCGGGCTGGCATGTGCAGGAGCTCGACGGTCACGATGTGGAGGCCGTATCGGCAGCGCTCGAACTGGCACGCAAAGACCCGCGGCCGTCGCTGCTCGCGTGCCGCACGGTGATCGGGCGCGGCATTGCGCGGTTGCAGGGGCAGCGAGGCGGTCACAGCGGCAAGCTGTTCGAGGACGATGCAGACGCCGCGCGGCGGGCGCTCGACTGGCCGTACGCACCGTTCGAGGTGCCCGGCGATGTGCTCGATGGATGGCGCGCCGCGGGGCAGCGCAGCGAGGCCGAATATCTCGGATGGCAGGCGCGCGTCGCGGCGCTGCCCGCCGCCGAGCGAGAGGCGTTCGAGCGCATCCAGGCGGGCATCCTGCCCCACGGCTGGCGCGACCTGCTGGACGACTACCGCCGCCGCGCCGTGGAGCGCGACGAGCCGCAACCCGGCATTGCGATCTCCGGAGAAATCAACGACTTGCTCATGCCGCTCTTACCCGAGCGCATGGTCGGCTGCGCAGACCTGGAAGCGCCGACCGCTCACAAGCGGCAACTACATGCATTCACCGCGGACGACCCAAGCGGCGCGTACGTGCACTGCGGAATCCGCGAGCACGCGATGGGCGCGCTGGCGAACGGCATGGCGGCGCACGGCGACGTGATTCCGCTGGCGGTCACCTACCTCGCGTTCTCCGATTACGAGCGGCCGGCCATGCGAATGGCCGCGCTGATGGGACTGCCCGTGAAATTCGTGTTCAGTCACGATTCGATCGGCGTCGGCAAGAATGGTCCGACGCATCAGCCGGTGGAGATCCTCGCGTCGCTGCGGGCGATGCCGAACCTGCTCGTCATGCGTCCTGCCGACGCCGTCGAAGCGGCCGAATGCTGGGCCTTTGCGCTCGAGCATCGCAGCGGCCCATGCGCGCTCGTATTCGCGCGGCAAGCACTGCCGCGGGTTCGTACGTCGCAGTGCCGCGAGCATCTCGCCCGGCAAGGCGCCTACGTGCTCGCGGAAGCCGACGGGGGCAGCGGCGCGCGACGCGTCACACTGCTCGCAACCGGCTCGGAAGTGGCGATTGCACTCGACGCACGCACCCGCCTTCAGGCTGCCAGGATTCCGACCGCGGTCGTCTCAATGCCATGCTGGGAGCTGTTCGATATGCAGCCAGCGCAGTATCGGACAGCCGTGCTCGGCGGGCCCGGCATGGTTCGCGTGGCCGTCGAGGCGGCAGTCCGCTTCGGCTGGGACCGCTATCTCGGGGAACGCGGCGGCTTCGTCGGTATGGGCGGCTTCGGCGCCTCAGGTCCCGCCGATGCGTTGTACGCGCACTTCGGCATTACGGCCGAATCCGTCGCCGATGCGGCGCGGCAGCTCCTCTAACACTCGACGACAAAATCATCATGCACAACATCGTCTTTCTCGATCGCTCCACGATCGCGCCGCAGATCGCGTTGCGCCGCCCCGAATTCGAGCACTCGTTCGTCGAATACGAACGGACGGCACCGCACGAAGTCGCCGCTCGGCTCGCGGGCGCGACGATCGCCATCATCAATAAAGTGCGGCTCACGGCAGACGTCCTGCGCGATCTGCCCGCACTGAAACTCATCGCGGTCGCGGCCACCGGCACCGACTGCGTCGACAAGGACGCGTGCCGCGAGCTCGGCATCGCAGTGAGCAACATTCGAGGCTATGCGGCGAATACGGTTCCTGAACATACCTTCGCGCTGATGCTGGCGCTAAAACGCAGCCTCGTCGCCTATCGCAACGACGTACTTGCCGGACGCTGGCAACAAGCCGCGCAATTCTGCTTCTTCGACCATCCTTTGCACGACCTCGCTGGCGCGCGCCTCGGCATCATCGGTCAAGGCGTACTCGGCCAGCGCGTCGCGCAGATCGGAAAGGCGTTCGGAATGGTGCCCATGTTCGCGGCCCGCAAAGGCGAGCCACCGCGCGACGCCCTCTTTACCCCGTGGGACGATGTGCTTGCAACGAGCGACATCATTACGCTGCATTGCCCGCTCACGCCGCAGACTCGGGGCCTGCTTGCGATGCCCGAGTTCCGCGCGATGCGGCGCCGGCCGCTTATCATCAACACGGCGCGCGGGGGGCTCGTCGATGAAACCGATCTCGTACGCGCGCTCGATGAAAACCTCGTGAGTGGAGCGGGCTTCGACGTGTGCGAGGAAGAGCCGCCTGCTGAGGGCAGCCCGTTGATGCTAGCAGCGCAGCGTGGAAACGTGATCGTTACGCCGCATGTCGCTTGGGCGTCGGACGAAGCCCAGCAGGCGCTTGGCGATCAATTGATTGCAAACATGGAGTCTTTCGTGCGCGGGACGCCGGTGAACATTGTCTGACGGGAAGCGCTAAATCTGCAAAACGTCGGTCACGAAGCCGCCGGATGCCGGAACGGCTGATCATCGTGCGGGCAGACGACGCGATCGCGCGCCGCTGCAAGTCCCGCCGATGCACGACAAAACGGAGCCAAAATGGCACCCGCGCCGACGCTAAGGCACGTACTCGGTACTACACTGACAAGCGAAGCGCTGCAGTGGCTGGGTCACGAGGGCGGCTGCAACGGCGGCTAAATGAACTGACGATTGCCAATGGAAGAAAAGTCCAAACAATCGACGTCCCGTGAGGCCGTAATGTTCGCGGACGTCAGTGGCAGCACCGAGCTTTACGAGAGAGTTGGCGATCTGGACGCCTTCGAAACGATTGCGCGGTGCATCGCCCTGATGAAATCATCGTCGCAAGCGTCGGGAGGGCGAATCGTCAAGACCATCGGCGACGAAGTGATGGTGGTGTTTCCGTCCGCCGAGCGAGCGATGCAGGCGGCCATCGATATGCAATCGGCTGTGTCCGAATTGCCTGCGACGACGGCATCGCCGATGTCGCTGCGGATCGGCTTTCATTATGGTCCCGTTTTACCGGACGAATCGGGAGACGTGTTTGGCGATACCGTGAACCTTGCCGCCCGCCTGAGGGAGCTCGCTTCGCCCGGACAGATCATCACGAGCAAGGAGGCTGTCGAGCGCCTCTCGGCCAGGCTGTATCAAATGGTGCGCTACCTTTACCCGATACAGGTGCGCGGAAAGAAACGACCAACGGAGCTCTTCGAGGCGATCTGGCGGCTCGGCGCCGATCTGACGGTGATGGGTAACGACGAGCGGCGTGCCTCCGATTCATCGTCGTTGACACTGCGGTATCGGGATGCGAGCTTTGAAATGAATGAAGCGTCGCCGCTTGTGACCATCGGTCGTTGCGCGAGCATGAATGTCGTCGTGCACGACCGCCGCGCATCCAGAATGCATGCATCGATCGAGTGTCGCGGTGGGAGATATGTGCTGCTCGATTGCAGTTCGAACGGCACACGCGTCACGATCGACGGCGGCCACGAGCTCATCCTTCGCCGGGATCAAGTCACGCTCTGGGGGCACGGCTGGATCTCTTTCGGCACATCCGCCGGTGATGACGCGGAGCGCGTGGAGTTTTCCTATGCGCGCGTTGCGGGGTCACCGGGGTCACCGGGGTCATCGGGCTCACCGGCGGTGTGGTGAAGGTTCTGCCCGCACGTGAGATCACTTCATATCGCGCGCCACGCGAAGGCCATTGGCTGTGTAGCGGACGCTTGCGTCGTACTTGAATCGCGTCGACGTCAGCATGTAGTCATGGCCGTCGAGCCATGAGCCACCCCGAATGACGCGCGATTGGCAGTAGGGCTCGTCCCAAGCTCGGCCGTCGGACGGTGCGTTTTTGTATGAACTGTGCCAGCAGTCGCCAACCCACTCCCACACACTGCC
>JBQCDS010000155.1:0-6630 GCA_051961035.1 Trinickia sp.
AGTCACGATGGCGGCGAAAAAGAGCGCCCAGGCCGCCGTGATGCGCCGCGTGTACGCGGCGATCTGCGGCGCGAGCGGGCGGCCGTGAACAATGGCGGCGAACTGGCTGCACAGCGGCTCGCGGCCAGGCGCGAGCGAGCGGCCGAATAAGCAGCCGAGCGCCGTGTTGAACAGAATGTGTTCGAGGAAGAGCCCCCATTCGTAGTGGCGCACGAGCGGCCCGCGCAACGTCCATAACATCGCGACCGCGGCGGCCACGAGCGGCAGATACACGAACCGGCGCGGCGAGCGCATGGCTAGGCCGGCCGCGACGATCGCGGCTGGTGCGAACACGAGCGTGAGCGCGAGGCCCGCGAGCCCCGGCGTGCTGACGGCGTGATGGGCACCGGCCTCGTAGGCCACGACAAGCGCCGCGCCGCCTAACGGGCGCGCGATCGAGCTCACGCGATTCACGCGCTGTCTCCCCGCTGCGAACGGTGTTCCATCACAGCTACAAGAGACCGAACAAAAGAAAGAGAAGCCAATACCATTGTTGATGACGCCCTGCCGGTAGCGATGGCCGGTCACGACTGTTGCTGCATGCGATTGGATCATACGGAGTTCGCGTCGCGCGGGTGATTCGCTTTGTAACCTTTTCGTACAGCGAACCGTGTACCCGGGGCGCGGGAATGCGGGCGGCGCGGCCTGCCGAGCCAAGCGCGGTGCGCGTTGGCGCGCGCCGCAGGCGCGTGCGTTGGGCTGGTGCGCCGCTTCATTCGGTAACCTTTGCGAGTATACGCTAGGCAGACCATCGTCTAGAATCGCCGAACTCGAACGGGCCCCTTTATTGCGCAGGCCTGCAAGCAGCCATGCGGGCGTCGCCGCGCGCGCTCGAGTTGAGCTGCCTCCCCTCAGTCACGCCGCCGTAAGTATGATGAATGAACTGGAAAAAGAACTCGCGGAGCTGATGATCCGCGAACTGAACCTCGAGGACGTCCGGATCGCCGATGTCTCGGGCGACACCGTGCTTTACGGGGAAGGCTTCGGGTTAGACTCCATCGATATTCTCGAAATCGCGCTGCTGATCTCGAAGAAGTACGGTTTCGAGCTGCGCTCGGACAACCCGGATAACACGAAGATCTTCTCCACACTCGGTGCCTTGGCTTCGTACGTGGCCGAGCATCGCGTTCGCTGATTGCCGCAGCCGCTCTTGCTGCCGATGATTCGCACGCGCCGTGGCCGCATCGCCAACACCGCATCGGACGCGGCGGGTTTCGTGACCGGACAGATCGTGTCGATCAACGGCGGCCAGATCTAGCGCCGCTTGCCGCCCGCAAGCCGTCGCATGAAGCAGCGAAACGAACACGAGCGGGCCGCTCGGACAGCCCAGCCGCGAGGAGAAGATCGATGACGAATGAGCCAAGCCAGGCGGACATGCCGAGTTGGGATATCGCCGTGATCGGCGGCGGCCCGGCCGGCTCGACGGCGGCGGCGTTGCTGGCCGACGCCGGCTATCGCGTGCAGTTGCTCGAGAAGGCGCGCCATCCGCGCTTTCATATCGGGGAATCGCTGCTGCCGGCCAATTTGCGGTTGTTCGAGCGGCTCGGTGTGGGCGAGGCCGTGCGCGAGATCGGCATGATGAAGCCCGCCGCCGAATTCGTCTCACCGCAGCATGGCGATCGGCTTCAACGATTCGCATTCGCCGAGGCGTGGGACAAATCGATGCCCTATGCCTACCAAGTGCGTCGCTCGCAACTCGACGAGATCTTGCTGCGTCATGCGGCGGCGCGCGGTGCCGACGTTGTCGAAGGGTGCCAAGTTCGCGACGTCGAATTCCTCGCCGACGACACCGGCGCCATCTTGAGCGCGACGCACGACGACGGGCGAGCGTACCGGTGTCGCGCGCGTTTCGTCGTCGATGCGTCGGGCCGCGACACGTTGCTCGCCAATCGCATGCGCACGAAACAGCGCAACAAAAAGCACAACAGCAGCGCGCTCTATGCGCATTTCGAAGGCGCGCAGCGTCATGCGGGCGCGGATGAAGGAAACATCACCATCTATTGGTTCGAGCACGGCTGGTTCTGGTTCATTCCGCTCGCCGACGGCGCGACGAGCATCGGCGCCGTCGTCTGGCCGCAGTACTTGAAGCAGCGCCCGCGCGGCACGTCGCTCGAGGCGTTCTTTCTCGACACGATCGCCATGTGTCCGCCGCTTGCGCAGCGGCTTGGCGATGCGAAGCTCGTCACGGACGTCGAAGCGACCGGCAACTTCTCGTACTCGGGCGACACCACGTACGGGCGCAACTTCGTGCTTCTGGGCGATGCGTTCGCGTTCATCGATCCCGTGTTCTCGACCGGCGTGATGCTCGCGATGCAAAGCGCGTTCATCGGTGCGCAAGCCATCGATGCGTGCTTGCGCGATCCGGCTCGGGCCGACGCGGCGCTCGCCAAATTCGATCGTGACGTGCGCCGGGGGCCGAAAGTGTTTTCGTGGTTCATCTACCGGATGACAACGCCGGCGATGCGCGATCTATTCATGCATCCGCGCAACGTGTTCCGTGTGAAAGAAGCGCTGCTGTCGGTGCTCGCCGGAGACATTTTCGACGACACCCCGATTTGGCCCGCGCTGCGTACGTTCAAAGCTATCTACTACCTGTCGGCCCTGCTTGCCGCTCGTCGCTCGTTGCGAGCGTGGTGTGCGCGCCGCCGCATGCTGCGGCAAGGCAACGAGGCGGAAATGACGGCAGGCTGAGGATCTGTATGTCCGTTGGTATCGGTATGTCTTCGCCATCTTTTCATGAGGTTCGCCTCGAATACGCACGACTGGCGGCGCTCTTGCGCGATGAGCCCGCCCATGCTCGCCGCGAAGCGCTCGAGCGAGCCTTGCCCGGCATGCTCGGCGCCGCTTGCTACGGCGATGCCTCTTGTTGGCCGCTGTTCGCCGATGCGGCGCCCGATGTGCCGCTCGCGCCCGGGAACATGGCGAGGCTCGCGCCCGGATCCGCGCGAGCGGGCGAACGGGGCGACACCTGCTTCGAAATTTGGCGGTGCGATGCGCCCGATCTCGTCAGCGGCCGGCGCGGGCCGCTGCATTACCGGTTCAGCGAATCGGCCGGTATCGCGTTCGGCAGCGTGTCGGTGCTCGAAGACGAAGCCGGCACTCGGGATGCGGAAGGCGCGACGCCGCTCGAGCGGGCCGCTTATCGAGCGTACGAAGCGATTTTCAGCGTGCTGGACATGCTCCGGATGCGGCATCCGCTGCGGATCTGGAATGTCGTGCCCGCGATCAACGCTGAACAGCTTGGCAGCGAGCGTTATCGGCAATTCAATACCGGCCGTCGGCGGGCGTTTCAGGCGTTCGGGCGGCCCGTGATCGATAGCGTGCCGGCCGCGAGTGCGCTCGGCGCACCGGTGCCGATCGAGGGCGATGCCCCTTCGGCGACGCCGCTGGTCGTGTCATTCCTCGCGACGCGCTCGGCGTCCGACGCCATCGAAAACCCGAGGCAGGTCAGCGCGTACCACTATCCGCCTGCATACGGGCCGAGCGCCCCGACGTTCGCCCGCGCAGCGGCCTGGCCGGATCCGCGACGGCGGGGCGTCGAGCCGGTGCTGTTCGTTTCGGGCACGGCAAGCATCGTCGGCCACGAAACGATGCATTACGGCAATGTGATGGCGCAATTGCGCGAGACGCTGGCGAACATCGAAGCGGTGCTCGCGCAAGCGGCGCGCGAGGGTCACGGCCATCGCACGCTCGCCGATTTGACCTACAAGGTCTATGTGCGCGATGCGAGCGACCCGGTTCGACTTGCCGCCATCGACGCACTGCTGCGCGCGCGATGCGGCTCCGGGTTGCGCGCGCTCTATCTACACGCCGATATCTGCCGCGCCGATCTTCTGCTCGAGATCGAAGCGAGCGCAGGCCATGGCGTCGAGATCCTCGCATGAGCGATGCGAGCACACCGTCCAACCATCGACCGTCGAGCGGCACCACCGCGCCGATGCCGACGGCCTCGCGCACCCATCTCGTCCTCATTCCCAGCTACAACCCGGGCGAGAAGGTGGATGACACCGTGCGCCGTGCGCGCGCGCACTGGACCCCTGTTTGGGTGATCGTGGACGGCAGTACCGATGGAAGCACGGCGCGGCTCGAAGCGATGGCAAAGCGCGATCCGGGCCTGCGCGTGATCGTTTTGCCGCGCAACCGGGGCAAGGGCGCGGCGGTGCTCGCGGGGTTGAACGAGGCGGCGGCTCACGGGTTCACGCATGCGCTGACGATGGATTCGGATGGACAGCACCCGGCCGATCTGATCGGCGCATTCATGGCGGCTTCGATGTCGCGGCCCGATTGCATGGTGCTCGGCTATCCGAAGTTCGACGAAAGCGCGCCACGCGAACGCGTGCTCGGGCGCAAACTATCGAACGCGTGCGCCAACATCGAGACGCTGTGGGCGGGGATCGGCGATTCCTTGTTCGGATTCCGCGTCTATCCGATCGCGCCGCTGCGCGCGATCATGTCGAAGCGCCATGGGATGCGTGGCTTCGATTTCGATCCCGAGGCGGCTGTGCGCTTGTGCTGGGAAGGCATCAGACCGATCAACGTCGATGCCCCCGTGCGCTATTTCACGCGCGAAGAGGGCGGCATTTCGCATTTCCACTACGTTCGCACGAACGGGGTGCTGGTGTGGATGTATCTCAAGCTGCTGTTCGAGTTCGCGTGGCGGTTGCCGCAGCTCATCGTCCGCCGCTTCTCGTAGCGTCGCTCGATCGCGGCGCCAACCGCCCGCGAGGCACGGCAGTGCTATCCTCTCGTCCGATTCAACCCGGCGCCTTGCGCCCACTTACCTTCCCATGACCGATCTCATCAAGCGTGCTTCGGCCGAAGCACGCGCTTTCGCGCGTGGCCAACGCGACGAGCAGGGCAAGCGCGCGCGCCGTGCGCAAGCCGCTTCTTCTTCCTCCCGGCGTGCTGCACGTGCAAGCGCGGCCGACGATTCTCTCGCAGATGCGCCGGTGCGCATCGATCTGCCGCGCAAGCCCCGTTTCGCACCCGTCACGTTTTCCGAAGAGCGCGGCGTGCGCTACCTGCACTTCGGCACCGAGTGGGTGCAAGGTGCGATGCGCATCAACAAGCCCGATCGCATCGAGCTTGAATACGCGCAGCAAATGATGGCGTGGCTGCTGTTTCTGGAAACGCCGAAGCGCGTCGTGCAGCTCGGCCTGGGCGCGGCCGCGTTGACAAAGTTCGCGTATCGCTTCTTGCCGCGCGCGCACGTCGAAGCCGTCGAGCTCAATCCGGCGGTTGTCGTGGCCGCGCGCACCATGTTCGCGTTGCCGCACGACGACGCGCGCTTGACTGTTCACGAGACCGACGCTTGGGATTTCGTGAACGATCGCGAGAACCACGGCACGATCGGCGCGTTGCAAATCGATCTATACGATGCGACCGCTCGCGGCCCCGTTCACGACACCGTTGCCTTCTATCGCGCCGTGCGGGCGTGCCTGACCGGCGCCGGTGTCGCGACGATCAATCTGTTCGGCGACCATCCGAGCTTCGTGCGCAACATGAAGCACTTGAATGCGGCGTTCGACGGCCGAGTGATCGCGCTGCCCGAGGTGCACGAGGGCAATCGCATCGCGTTGGCGTTCTCGGGCCCGCCGATCGACGTTCCGTACGACGCGCTCGTTGGCCGCGCCAAGTTCATCGAGGAGACGCTCGGCTTGCCGGCTCGGCGCTGGGTGAAGGCGCTGCGCGAGGTGCACGCTTCGTGCACGGATGCGGCATCGCCGCGCGCTACCGCTCGGTTCGTCATCTGATCTGCGCGCGGGCGCGTGGCCCCCGCGCGCGGCGGCTCGGCGCCCCCGCGAGCTTGCGGCGGCTTTGCAGCCGCTTTGCGGGAGCGGTTTGGCCCCGGGTCTGCCCCGCTTGACCGCTTGGGCACCGCTCTTATACTCTTCCGAAGCTTAATTAAGTAAGACAATGCCGGCTGGGCCGCTGCACAGGCGGGTCTCAGGCCGGTCGAGATCGGGGGCGTCCCTCCCAAAGGGATTCTCCCGCGGGGTGAAAAGAGTAAAAGGTCAAAGAGGAGACGTCATGGCTCACAACGCCGACGCCAATCGAGCCTCCAAGCGCTGGCTCTGGCTGCTGGTTGTACCCTGGATCGCGATGATCTGGGTGCCGTCGTACAACAAAGTCGAACCGCAACTGTGGGATTTCCCGTTCTTCTACTGGTACCAGCTTTTGTGGGTACTCGTGAGCGCCGTCATCACAGGCTTCGTCTATTTCAAGACTAAATCGCGTTCGACGCCGGGCGCCTCTGCCGGAGACGCTCGATGAACGCAACAGCAACATTCGTCTTCGTCCTGTTCTTCATTGGGGTGACGGTCCTCGGCTTCGTCGCGGCCAATTGGCGCCGTGGCGATCTGAACCATTTGGAAGAGTGGGGCCTCGGCGGCCGCCGCTTCGGTACGATCGTCACGTGGTTCTTGCTGGGCGGGGATCTCTATACGGCCTACACGTTCGTGGCCGTGCCGGCGCTCGTATTCGGCGCCGGTGCGACGGGCTTTTTCGCGCTGCCCTACACGATCCTGATCTATCCGTTCGCGTTCGTCGTCTTCCCCAAACTGTGGGCGGTGGCCAAACGCCACGGCTACG
>JBQCDS010000156.1:0-12559 GCA_051961035.1 Trinickia sp.
TCTCGCTGGTCTGCTGCACGCGCATCGTCCCGTCGGTGCCTAGCAACGCGAGGAAACCGTGTTTGCCCATTCGCAGCGAATCGTAGCTGCTCGTGAAGTAAGACGGATCCACGCCAAGGGTGACGACACCCGCAAATTCGCCCCTGGCGTTCGATAGCCGGCGACTGAAAATGAGTTCCGGCGCGTGCGTCTCTGGGTCGGTTCGCGTGCGGCTGATGAATAGCCGGTCGCCGTGGCGCTGCGCCGCGAAATACGATTCATCGGCGACGTTCCTAGGATGCGTCGCGCGGGTGCTGGCAATCACATCGCCCTGATTATTCGTGATCGACATTTGGAAGACGATTGCCGACGGCAGCATGTCGCGATTTTGCAGGTCGGTGAGCACCGCATTCCCGCTCACGACATAGGCATAGGCAACGGTCTTGAGAGTTTGGTCGATCGACACGAGGCTGCGCACGACTTGGGCTTGGTAGGTATCGGCAAGCACTCGGCTCGATTTGACGGCGGCAAACGTCACCGCCTCGCGCTCGGTTTTCAGCACATCGATCAACGAAGCCCACGTGAGCAAAAGCACGACGAAGACGAACGCGGGAAACCAAACCCATGTCTCCGCCAGACGCGGCCGTGCGAACGCGAACAGCGCACGCACGCGCGCGTCGGCGCGTCGCAGCGCGGAGCCCGCTCGGCTATCTGAGGTCGATCGCTTATGGCTCGTCGGCATCGGGCGTTGACGGCGAGGTCAGTGCAGGACGAGCACAGCTTTGACGCTGGCGTCGAGCTGGCTGCTGTCGATGTAGCCGATTGCGTCGGTACCGCTCGCCACCAGTTTTTTCATGGCGTCGGTATCCGCCACTTCGCGTGGGGGCTGGCCGCTGCCGGTAAAGACGAGCTTCGACCAATACGCGCGCAATTGGGCGGGCGACTTGCGGCACACAAGCCGATAGAACGTGGCGCGATTGGCCGCGTCATCGGCGAGATCGATGGGTATGACCGCGGCACCACCCGGCAACTGGCTCGTGCGGCCGAGGTAGATATCGGCCACTTGGTTTTCGGATAGCGAGGCGAGCGGGCTCTTCGCCGATACGATGACGACCAGCCGCGCATCGGATACGGTGGTGCCCAGACCCAGCGCAGTGCCCACCAGCGCCGACCATAAGATTCGTATCGAGTGTCTCATCGCACCCTTCTCAGAAGACGAAGTCGAGCGTTGCGGTGACCACATGGGTGCCGCTGCCAAGTTGGAAATTCGGTTGCTCGTTCATGAAGAGCCCCGTCGATCCCGCCGGCGTCCATACGTGGTCGTATTGCACCTTGAAATCGAATTTCTTCGCAAAATCCCAGCGCACACCGGCGGACGCCGAACGCTGCCCGGTATTGAAATTGGGAGAGATGACGGGCCGATCAAGCGAATGCTCCACCGCGTATGTCGCATAAGGCGTGAACTTGCCAACGCGCAGGCCAGCGGTTGCATAGCCGCCGATATAACCGGGCGTGAGACCGCTCACGGTCACGCGCGCGATCTCGGCCTGCACGAACCAACGCTCCATATCGAGGCTCGCGGCGGCGCTGTACACGGCGGCCGGCATCTGGCTCGCGAACGGAACGGACACATGGGCGTGCAGATAGCCGACATGCGTTGTCAACGCGCGGTATTCGACGGTATCGAATACGCCGAAAACCCCTGTGCCCTCTACGCGAAGGGGGCCCGGCACGACGTGAAACGTGCTTTCGCCAAAGATCAGATGCAACGTGTTCGTCACCGGCCCGAAATGCGTCCGATAGGACCCATCCACGCCATCGCTGTGCGATATCGGCTCGATGTCATACAACTCGGGAGGCACGCGCACCCAAGGGTTCGCGTAACCCACCTCGCGATAGTCGGACGCGAGAAACGTGGGCAGCTCGATGCGCCCGACTCGCACGCTCAGGTTGGGCGTGAAGGCATAGTTGAGATTCGCCCATTCGAGCGTGGGCGTGAAGCTGTTGTCGTAGTTGTGGCGTGACACCACCTGCACGAGGGCGGACAGCTTGCTCGTGAATTTGGCCGTGAGTTGAACGCCGACACGAGAATCGTCGGCGAAGTCGATGCGTCGGCTCGCGCCGGCGCCGTACGGCTCGAAGGCGGCGCCCGCATAGTCGGCCGTGCGCAAGCTCGAATAGGTCGCGCCGAAGGTTCCGAATCCGCTAAGGGCGAACATCGAAAAGAGGTCGTCGGCACGGGCCTGGCGTGCCGCGCATACCACGACGAATACAGCGCCCAATGACAAAAAGCGCATTGGATTCAACGGAAAGGGTCGAAACATTACAACGAATTATCGTTTGACTCTCCTTCATATACGGCAACGCGCGGTTTTTCTTTAATTTGTAGGTCGCGACCGGAGCGGCTCGGTCGCCGGACACGGAATGAAACTTGCAGCGCTCTCGCGCCGATAACGAAACCGCCGAGGATAGCCATGACCAGTACGACGCCGATCGCCGAAGGGCTTCCGTTTCCGCTCGGTGCGAGCTGGGACGGCGCGGGCGTCAACTTCGCACTGTTTTCCGCGAACGCGACAAAAGTCGAGGTCTGTCTTTTCGACGAGAGCGGACAGCGCGAACTACAACGCATCGAGTTGCCCGAATATACCGACGAAGTCTGGCATGTCTATGTCGAGGGGCTCAAACCGGGGGCCGTCTACGGTTATCGCGTGCATGGCCCCTATGAGCCCGAGGCCGGCCACCGCTTCAATCCGAACAAACTGTTGCTCGACCCGTATGCGAAAGCGCACGTCGGCACGCTCAAGTGGGACCCGGCCGTATTCGGCTATACCCTCGGCGCCGAAGGCGACGATCTCACGTTCGACGAACGCGATAGCGCGCCGTTCGTGCCCAAATGCGTCGTCGTCGATCAGAACTTCTCTTGGACACATCCAAAGGGCGTGCGCGTGCCGTGGGATCGCACGATCATCTACGAACTGCATGCGCGCGGCTATACGAAGCGGCACCCCGACGTACCGGAGCACTCGCGCGGTACGTTCGAGGGCCTCGGCCAACAAACGGTGATCGACTTCATCAAGCATCTGGGCGTCACCACGGTGGAATTGATGCCGATTCAGTCCTTCGTCAACGACAGTTATTTGCTCGACAAAGGTCTGACGAACTACTGGGGGTACAACACGATTGGCTTCTTTGCCGCCGACCCGCGCTTTTTCTCGCGGGCCGCGGGAGCGATCGGCGAATTCAAGGAGATGATCGACCGTTACCACGAAGCCGGTCTCGAAGTCATCCTGGACGTTGTCTACAACCACACCGCGGAAGGCAACGAACGCGGGCCGACCCTATCGTTCCGCGGGATCGACAATGCGTCGTATTACCGCCTCTTGCCCGACCAGCCGCGGTATTACATCAACGATACCGGCACGGGCAACACGCTGAATTTGTCGCATCCGCGCGTGCTCCAGATGGTGACGGACAGCCTTCGCTATTGGGTCAGCGAAATGAACGTCGACGGTTTTCGCTTCGATCTCGCGACGATTCTCGGCCGCGAACCCGACGGCTTCGACGAAGGCGGCGGCTTCCTGCATAGTTGCCGGCAAGACCCGGTGCTCTCGAGCGTCAAGCTGATCGCCGAACCGTGGGATTGCGGCCCGGGCGGCTATCAAGTGGGCGGCTTCCCACCGGGATGGGCCGAATGGAACGACCGGTTCCGCGACACCGTGCGCGCCTTTTGGAAAGGCGACGACGGGATCGCGTCCGAACTCGCCAGCAGGATGACCGGATCGGGCGACAAATTCAATCGACGCGGCCGCCGGCCCTGGGCTAGTGTGAATTTCGTGACCGCGCATGACGGCTTTACGTTGAACGATCTGGTTTCGTACAACGACAAACACAACGAGGCGAATGGCGAGGACAACAACGACGGCCATTCCGACAATAAATCGTGGAACTGCGGCGCGGAAGGTCCGACGGACGATATGCAAGTGCGCGCACTACGCGAGCGCCAAAAGCGCAATCTGCTCGCGACGCTGCTGTTCTCTCAAGGCACGCCGATGATCGTTGCCGGCGACGAGTTCGGCCGGACACAGCAAGGCAACAACAACGCCTATTGCCAAGACAACGAAATCAGCTGGATCGACTGGGCGAGTATCGACGACGATGGCCGCGCATTGACCGAGTTTGTCGTCAAATTGACAACATTGCGGCATACGTTGCCGGTCTTGCGCCGCAATCGTTTCTTGACCGGCCAATTCGACGAACGCCAGCAACTGTGCGAAGTGCGCTGGATGAGCCCGGCCGGTACCGAATTGACCGACGAGCAGTGGAACGATCCGGCGATGCGATGTTTCGGCTTCATCATCGACGGCCGCGCGCAAACGAGCGGCATTCGGCGTCCTGCCTCCGATGCAACGCTGCTCGTCGTGCTCAACGCGCACCATGACGTTGTCGATTTCAAGCTGCCCGATATTGCGGGCAGCGATCAGTGGAACTGCCTGATCGATACCAACGTGCCGGTACGCGACGAACTGCCCGAATTCGAATCGGGTGACATCTATCAGGTCACCGGGCGATCGCTGCTCTTGTTTGCCCTGCACGCAAAGGGGCAAACGAAACGGATCTTCATGCACCTGGAAAAGAAACTGACTGAAGATAGCGAGTCATAGCAACGTGCAAAAAGGCACGGCCCGGTTCAGGCCGTGCCTTTTGCTATCGACCGGCATACGGGCAACCCTCGCCCTGTCGGAAGGTGTGCTTCAGTGGTAGAACAAAGCGATCAAGATGATGATCGGAATCGGGACGCCGAGCAGATAAAGCAGAATCGAGCGCATAGATCCTCCTGGGTCGGTTAGAGAAGCATCGGGCCGTCAAACGTCGCGCAGGCGCCCGCCGAAGAGCGCCATGAAACTCGCCGAAAACGCGCCGAGCAACAGCGAGACGAAGAGCCACAGCGCGGCTGAGACACCCGCGCGGCGCGCGCGGTCCGCGGCCACCTTGGCGGCGCCCTCGATCGCGACGACTTTCTGCTGAAGCCGGCTATACGTCGCGGCCACCCTTACCTGCGCAGCTTGCTGTCCCATTCCCGTGTAGCGGGAAACGATCCGCGCCACGTAAGCCGTGTCGTCCACCGATAACGGATCGTCCGTCGCTAGGCTGTTCAAAAAAATCCGCACGATTTCCCGCTTCGGCGGCGAACCGGCAGCTTCCCCTTCGCTTGCGGCGTTCATGGGTTCAGCGGAGGCCGAGGCGGACACGGCCGGCGTGGACACAGGCATGACTACCGCGCCCGAAGCAACGTTGGCATTTCCGTTCGCGTTCGCATTCGAGGTGCTCGAATTCGCCGATGCAGCCGCCACGGCCGGCTCCGAGGCGCTGGACGCAACGTTGGCTTGCGCGGCCGCCGCACCCGCCGAGGCAGCGGCGGAAGCGGGCGCAGCTAGCGTTGGCGCAGCGGAGGGCTCGCTTGCGGACGGCGCGGCAGATGACGGAGACGGCGCGGACGACGGCCGAAACAACGAATCCACGTAGTATCCGACGGGCCAGCGATCCATCGCGGCGTTGGCGTTGCCTCGATCGAAGGCGAGGGAAGAGGATGCGGCATGGGCGGCCGCTTGCACACCGGCGTGTTCGGCGGCGGGCAGCATGGCGGCGAAAAACGCCGCGGTGGCGAGCGTCGCCAGTGCCCACGATAAAAACCCGTGAGCGGTATCGCGAAAGTAGACTTCGTCGGCTTCGACGGCAGGCCATCGATGCCGCATTCGGCCGGCAAGATAGCCGCCAAGCCCGGAGGTGAGAACTTGCGTCACGCATACCCAGATGATCGCCGCGACGCCGAACGCCCCCGCGCTCGCACTCGCGGCTCGCCACGGCGAGAGCGCGGCCAACCCCAGACCGGCGCCGAGCGTCAGCAGGATCAATCCGAACGCCGCCGCTGCCACGGCGCCGGCGAACACGGCGCTCCAAGAAACGACGGCGGCATGCGGCCGCCACACATCGACAGCTTCGGGCAATGCCGCTGTGGATCGCGCGGATGCGTTGAGTTCGGCCATGACTTTTCTCCCGGAGCCGCGCCAAGCGCCAGCTCCATCATGCGGTTCGAAGGGTCGGTACGGAATGAACGCACGACTCGGTCAGCATGTCCCGTGCCCGCCGAGCCGTGGGGCGGAGCCCTATCTCCCGGCTTCTGTCTTCTAATTTCCACTAACCCATTCGAATCGCTCGGCTCCGTTCGATCATTGCCGCCACACTCGCGTAGCCATCCGCGCGCCGGTGAACGATTCGGCGTCCGCCATTTTTGACACGAAGGCTAGCCAAGCGGAAAAGTGATAGGTTTCGACAGCATGCAATCAATTAGGAGTCCTGCTCATGAAGGCGTCAACGCCTTGTTCGCATGCAGTGAGGCAAACCCGTTCAAATCCAAGGAGGAGACAATGAAGCTCAAGAATATGATCCGCTTGCTCGTTCGCACGTCGATCGTCGCAACGGCTGTCGGTTTCGTCGGCGCAGCGGCGCACGCGCAGGATCTGCTGGACAGCGTCAAGTCGAGCGGGGTGCTGCGCATCGGGATGGAAGGCACCTATCCGCCGTTCAATTCGCGCAATGCCGCCGGACAGCTGGAGGGGTTCGATGTGGATGTAGCGAAAGCCGTGGCCGCCAAGCTCGGGGTAAAGCCGCAATTCATCACCACGGAATGGAGCGGTATCATCGCGGGATTGCAAGCCGGCAAGTTCGACGTGATCGTCAACCAGGTCACGATTACGCCGCAGCGCAAGGAAATCCTCGATTTCAGTCAGCCCTACACGTTTTCGGCCGCGCAGTTGATTCAGCGAGCCAACGACAAGCGCGAGTTCAAATCGCTGACCGAATTCAAGGGCGATAAGAAACTAGGCGTCACGCTCGGCACGAACTACGATCAGATGGCCCGCGCCGTTCAAGGTATCAACGTGCAGACTTACCCCGGCGCGCCCGAAAAGCTGGCCGATTTGGCGTCGGGGCGAATCGATGCGACGCTCGATGACCGCTTGATGCTGCCATATATCATCAAAACGTCGAATCTTCCGCTAAGAACCGGGGCAATCCTGCCAGGCGGCGAACAGGAAATGGGGATTCCGTTCAAAAAGGGTAACCCGAAGTTCGAGAAAGCGATCAACGGCGCGCTGAGTGCGATGGAACAGGACGGCACGCTGAAAAAGATCTCGATGCATTGGTTCGGCAGCGACGTCACGCGGCCCGCCGTCTCGCAGTAAAAGCCAACCCCTTCCTGCGTCCCACCTCGCCGCTCAAGCGCCTGCTCGAGCGGCGTTTCGCTCTATCCCCAACGCCCCGATAACCAGCGGGCGCGCCGCAATTGCAGCGCCGCACTTGCAGCGCCGCGCTCGCGAGGCGACATGCCCCCATTCGCTAACCCGTTTTTGCCCTTTTGCGATTGGGATTACCCCCAAATGCTACGAAATTTCACTGCTGTCCGACCGGCAAACGATTGACGTCACGCAAAATTGGCGACGCCCAAGGGTGCGCTTGGTAAATGGTTGCACGCGCACCTTTGAGGCGGTTCCATCAACGCCATATAAAGAAAGGAAATACATGCGATTCGACCTCAACTCCGCATGCCGGCCATTCCACGAGGCGGGCGAATTCAGTCAACTCACGGCTTATTACGAAGAGGACCGACGCGTCATGTGGATGATGCTGCGCTCCGAGCCACGCCCGTGTTTCAACCAGCAATTGGTATCGGACATCATTCGCTTGGCGCGCGCCGCCAGAGAGTCCGGGCTCAAATTCGACTTTTGGGTCACGGGTTCGCTAGTGCCGGAGATCTTCAATGTCGGCGGCGATCTGAACTTCTTCGTCGATGTCATACGCAAGGGCGAACGCGATCGGTTAATGGCCTATGCGCGTTCATGCATCGATGGTGTTTGGGAAATTTATAACGGCTTCGGCACCGACGCGGTCACCATCGCGATGGTGGAAGGCAGCGCACTGGGCGGCGGATTCGAGGCCGCGCTCGCTCATCATTATGTGCTCGCGCAACGGGGAGCGAAGCTTGGATTCCCGGAAATCGCCTTCAATCTATTCCCGGGCATGGGTGGCTATTCGCTCGTCGCGCGCAAGTCCAGCATGCATGTTGCGGAAACGCTCATCAGCACCGGCGAATCGCGTTTCGCGGAATGGCATGCGGAGCGGAAGCTGGTCGACGGGGTGTTCGATGCGGGCGAGGCCTTCGTTGCCACCAATACCTTCATCGATGTCATGCGGCCGATGCTCAACGGCACTCGCGCGATGCTTCGCGCCCGTCAACGCGTGCTGCCGCTTTCGCGCGCGGAACTCATGGATATCACGGAAGATTGGGTGCATTCCGCGTTCACGCTGGAAGAAAAGGACATCGCGTTCATGGAGCGGCTCGTCGTACTCCAGAATCGGCGAGTGTCGAAACTGAAGGCCGTCCAATGAGAAGCCGCATCGAATAACGGTTGTTGATTTCCCCAAAGAAGAGGTTCAAGCAATCAGCCTGAGCCTCTTCTTATCGTTGAGCCAGGACTCGAACGTATCGGCGGGCATCGGCCTTGCATAGAAGTAGCCCTGCGCATAGTCGACGCCGATATCCTTTAGGAACTGCACTTCGCGTTCGGTTTCCACCCCTTCCGCCACGACCGTGAACCCGAACGCTCGCGCCAGCCCAAGGACCGAGCGCACGAGCGATTGCGCCTGAAAGTTCTGATCGATGCCGGTAATGAAACTACGGTCGAGCTTGATGACATCGATCGGCAGTCTCGTCAGCTGCGACAGCGACGAATAGCCCGTGCCGAAATCATCGAGCAGAATGCGCGCGCCCAGCTGCTTGAACTGCCGCATCAGATCGATCGCGGATTTTTCATCCTCGATGAAGCTGCTCTCCGTCAATTCGATATCGATCAACGTCCTCTTTGAACCGGCTTGTTCGACGAACTCGCGAAGCTGATCGACGATCCTCGCGTCACGCAGCTGCCGCGCGGAAACGTTGATGGCAATTCTGATGTCCAATCCGGTTTCATGCCACTTGGCCGCCTGCCACGCCGCCTCTTGCATCAACCATCGCCCAATTGGGATGATCAAGCCCGATTCTTCCGTGAAGCGAATGAATTCGGATGGGGCGACCAATCCCCGGCTGCTCGAACGCCACCGGATCAACGCTTCGACACTATGCAAACGCCCCGTGCACAGATTGATCAAGGGCTGATAAAAGAGCACGAATTGCTTTTCGTCGATCGCTTTCCGCAGTTCGGTGTCGAGCCAAACGTAGTGCGCCACCTTTTGATTCATCTCGGGCAAGAACACGCGATAGGTGTGCTTGCCGGCCTCTTTCGCCGCGTACATCGCCGTGTCGGCATGCGAGATCAGTGCCTCGAGTGTCTTGCCGTGCTCCGGGTAGAGCGCGATGCCGATCGAGCAACTGGTGTAGACGTCCATGAATTCCAGATGGATCGGCGCACGCAGCCTGTCGATGATCGTTTCGGCGAGCACCTCGAGCGATTCTTGCGTACACGGCTCGACCAGAATCAAGAATTCGTCGCCGCCTAGGCGCGCCAATGTGGCGTCTTCGGGTATGCATTCGGACACGATCTCCGAGACCCGCTTGATCAGGCGATCGCCGTTGACGTGCCCGTAATGATCGTTGACGCGCTTGAAGTTATCGAGGTCGAGAAAGACGATGCCGACTACATGCGACGGATCGGTGCTGGCACGCGCCAAAGCGGATTCGATCTTCGCGTTGATCGCATAGCGATTGGTGAGCCCCGTCAGCACGTCCGTCGAAGCGAGTTCTTCCAAGCGTCGTTGCGCGTCGCGTTCCTCCGTGATGTCGGTGCCCGAGCAAATGATGAATTCTTGCTCGATGCCGCTGCCGCTATTGACGAACTTATTGCGGAATTGGAACAATCGCGGCCCTTTGACCGTGTTGATGACGCGCTCGACCTCGAACGAGTGCCGGCTCTCGAAGAATTGCCGGATGTTCGTGCGAGATTGCTGGCCTTCGTCGGGGCTCATGAACATATCGAACGCGCTTTTGCCGATGACATCGACTTCGCGCATGCCCGTCACTTCTTCGCACATCCGATTGAAACGCTGCACGATGCCGTGCCGGTCGAGAATCACCACCAGCGAATTGACTTCCGATACGACTTGCTCGGCCGAAGCGAGCCCGGTGGAAAGCGCTGCGGCAACGGAGCGCGTATCCGTAGAGTCGGTTGCGGTGCCTGCCCAGAGGTGCTCATCGATCTTCTTGCCGACGAGATGAAGCGTGATGGCTCGGCCATATAGAGAAACGTCGAGCAGCAGGTGCGAGGTGACGCCCGTCAGCTCGCGGATTCGTGCTGCCTGTTCGGCGGTGAGCGCGACCCCAAGGTTGACTTGACCGGGGACGGCGGCAAGCTCGAAGGCATTGCTGTCGCGGCGCAGGCGCCAGCAAGGACTTTTCGTGCCCAGCAGCACTTCCAGCACTGCATCGTTTTCGTCGAACATAGCTGACCCCGCTCAGCGAGCAACTAATTGTCATTCTAAGCAAAATTCAAACCGCACAGGTCTTTGGTCCCCATTGCGGTGCACAGTCTGGAGCGATTACGTGACACTTTCTTGACTGCTCTTGACTGCTCTTTACGCGGCACGGTGGCCGCCGAAGCTCGCCGGTCGAACGGGCTTTGCGAGTCTTCCCGGAAAACGGACGGGCCCGCTTACGCAATGATTACGGCAATATGCCCTTTCCCAAGAAATGGTGCAACTATTCCGCCAAAAATCCCAACATTGAGGCATTGAACGCTTCCACCGCCTCCACATTGGATAGGTGAGAGGCATCCAGCGTCGTCATTCGAGCGCCCGGCACCCGCTCGGCGATAAATCGCGCATCGTCGACCGTCGTGACCGGATCGTATCGGCCAGCAATCACCAGCATGGGCGCCGCTATGGTGCCGATCTCATGACGCACATCGGCAGTGGATAATGCATCGCAACACCCCGCATAGCCGTCAGCCGGAGTGCCGCGCAGTCGATCCGTCAATCGAGCCACGACTTCAGGCTGGCGTTCGATAAAGTTCGCCGTGAACCAACGCCCCGCCGCCCCGTCGGCCACTTCGGCCAAGCCGCGCGCGCGCACCAGCGCCGCGCGTTCGCTCCATCCTTGCAACGATCCGATGCGCGCCGCGGTGTTGGCGACAATGAGCTTATCGATCCGCTCCCGGGCATGCACGCCAAGCCATTGGCCGGTCAAGCCGCCCATCGAGATGCCGCAAAAATGCGCGCGTTCGATATCCAACGCATCCAATACAGCAAGCACGTCGCGCCCGAGCATCTCGAGCGTGTATTCGCCCGACGGTGCGATCGAGGCGCCATGGCCGCGCGTGTCGTAACGAACGACGCGATAGTGCCGGGACAGCGCATCGAGTTGCGGTGCCCACATCTGCGCAGTCGTGCCAAGCGAATTCGACAGGACGAGCGCGGGCGCATCATCGGGGCCCGTGACCGTGTAGGCAATACCGTGGATCTGTTCCATATCGGCTCTTTTCCTTTCGATTAGGCGCGCACGAGCGGCACGGGCGTCACTTCCTGCAACGCTTCGAACGTCAGCCCTTCGGCGATATCGCTGACGATCAAGCCCTGCGCCGTCACATCGATTACCGCCAGATCCGTATAGATCCGATCGACACAACCGATGCCCGTCAGCGGATAAGTACACGCCTCGACTAGCTTGCACTCACCCGACTTCGTCAAGTGATCCATCATGACGAAGACTTGCTTGGCGCCGATCGCCAGATCCATTGCGCCGCCCACGGCGGGGATCGCGTCGGCCGCGCCCGTATGCCAATTCGCCAAGTCGCCCTTCATCGATACCTGAAAGGCACCGAGCACGCAGATGTCGAGGTGGCCGCCGCGCATCATCGCGAACGAATCGCCGTGGTGAAAGAACGCCCCGCCTTCGAGTAGCGTCACGGGCTCCTTGCCCGCATTGATCAACTCCGGATCGGCTTCGCCTGCCTCCGGCGCCGGGCCCATGCCCAGCAAACCGTTCTCGCTATGAAGAAAGATTTCGCGCTCGGCGGGCAGGTAATTGGCGTCCTTCGTCGGCAAACCTATACCGAGGTTCACATAAGCCCCTTCGGGGATGTCCTGTGCAACACGTTGGGCGATCTGATCGCGCGTCCATTTGTTCATTTGAAGCTCCTCGTCTTCATGCGGCACGCGCGTAGGCATTCGCTTGCGGGACCGCCACCACGCGCTGCGTGAAGATTCCCGGCGTGACGATCGTCTCGGGATCGAGCGATCCGAGCGGCACGATCTCCGATACTTGCGCGATCGTCGTCTTAGCGGCCATCGCCATGATCGGGCCGAAATTGCGCGCCGCCTTGCGGTAAACCAAATTGCCCCACCGATCACCCCGATGGGCTTTGATGAGCGCGAATTCCGCCTTGATCGGGTACTCGAGCACGTAGGATTTGCCGTCGATCTCGCGCGTTTCCTTGCCCTCGGCGAGACGCGTGCCGTAGCCGGTCGGTGTAAACACAGCGCCGAGGCCAGCACCGGCCGCTTGGATGCGCAGCGCTAAGTTGCCTTGCGGTAC
>JBQCDS010000157.1:0-7075 GCA_051961035.1 Trinickia sp.
ATCATCAATATCAGCAAAAACATAAATTCATTTGCAAACGAACTAAGCACACTGTACATTTTCTTTTTTGTGTACAGCGTTGCCATTTCTTTTTTCGGCGACAAGGTTATCCCAGCACATCGACTGCGTAGTGTATCGCAAATCATTACAGCCACCGGCGTGCTATCGATCGCCCTCTCGTTCTCGCTTTCGCCCTCACTTAACCTGATGCTATGTGCAGCCATGGGTTTGCTTTATGCCTATGAACTCGCAGCCATTCAAAAGGTATTGATGCCAAAACTCCGTGGCTTCGGTTACATCCGCTACGCTGCGTTATCCAAGACCGGTGGCCGGGCAGCTTCGGCCTCGGGTGTCGCTTTGTTGGGCATAGCCATAGAGATGGGCATTCCCAGCGCTTCGCTGTTTCTCGCGTGCGGTTTGTCCGGCCTTGGCTGTGCGTTTGCTCTGCACGTCGCAAATCCAGAGCGTCAACGCGTCGTGTCGGCCCTTCGATAATTTCAAGCTGCCGTTCCCTAAACCAAAACGGCGGCAACGACAGCCAGCCTCAAAGCAGCGCTTCGATCCGTCCGGCAATCTCCTCCGGCTTCGTCTTCGGCGCAAAGCGTTCGAGCACGTTGCCTTGACGATCGACGAGGAACTTCGTGAAGTTCCATTTGACGTTTCTCGTGCCGAACAGCCCGCGGCGCTCGCCAGTCAGGTAGTCGAACAGCGGATGGGCGTCGGGGCCTTTGACATCGATCTTCTCGAACATCGCGAACGTGACGCCGAAGTTCTTCTCGCAAAAGCTGCCGATCTGAGCCGAATCGCCCGGCTCTTGCTTGCCGAACTGGTTGCACGGAAAGCCGAGCACTTCGAAACCCCGCGCGGCAAAGCGCTCGTGCAATTGCTGCAGCCCGGCATATTGCGGCGTGAAGCCGCATTCGCTGGCCGTATTGACGATGAGCAGCACTTTGCCGCGATAGCGGTCCAGGCTGACCGTCTCGCCCTTGAGCGTGCGCACGGAAAACGTATAGAGCGTATTCACCGAGTCGCCTCCGAGAAGAAAGACGCAAGTCTATGCGAAAGCGCAAAGGAAAGTCCGCCCCCCGGGGGGGAAGGTCCACGGACGTCGGCACAACCTATGCGCGCAACCGTCTAAAATAGCGCTTTTCCAGCAGCCGGCCCCGTCGTGATCCGTTTCAATCAATTCACCCTCGCCCGTGGCGTCAAGCCGCTTTTCGACGCCACCTCCTTTACGCTGAACCCCGGTGAAAAGGCTGGGCTCGTCGGCGCCAACGGCGCGGGCAAATCCACGCTGTTTTCGGTTCTGCGCGGCGAACTGCATCCGGACGCCGGCGATTTCTCGCTGCCGCCGTCCTGGCGCATTGCCCATGTCGCGCAAGAGACGCCCGCCGCCGAGAAAACCGCCCTCGAATATACGCTCGACGGCGATGCGGCCCTGCGCGAAATCGAGGCCCGGATCGCCCAGACCGAAGCCGCGCACGACGGCGAGGCACTGGCGCACGCGCACGCGGCATTCGCCGACGCCGACGGCTACACCGCCCCCGCGCGCGCCGAGGCGCTGCTGCTCGGCCTTGGATTCACGCTCGCCCAAACCCGCGAGCAAGTGGCGAGCTTCTCGGGCGGCTGGCGCATGCGCCTGAACCTCGCGCAAGCGCTCATGTGCCGCTCCGATCTACTGCTTCTCGACGAGCCCACGAACCACCTCGATCTCGACGCCATCGTCTGGCTCGAAGACTGGCTGGGCCGCTACGCCGGCACGCTCGTCGTCATCTCGCACGATCGCGAATTTCTCGATTCGGTCTGCAACGTCACGCTGCATCTCGAGAACCGCCAGGTGAAGCGCTACGGCGGCAACTATTCGCAGTTCGAAATCCTGCGCGCGCAGCAGCTTGCATTGCAGCAAAGCGCGTACGAGAAGCAGCAAAAGACAGTCGCCCATCTGCAAAGCTTCATCGATCGCTTCAAGGCGAAGGCCACGAAGGCGCGTCAAGCGCAGAGCCGGATGAAGGCGCTCGAAAAGATGGAACTGATCGCACCCGCACACGTCGCATCGCCGTTCACGTTCGAGTTCCGCACGCCCGACGCCGCGCCGAACCCGATGCTCGTCATGGAAGACGTGCGCTGCGGCTATCACGGAGACGACAGCATCGAAATTCCCATTCTCGACGGCGTGACGCTGTCGGTGCAAAACGGCCAGCGTATCGGCCTGCTTGGCGCCAACGGCCAGGGCAAATCGACGCTCGTCAAAACGCTCGCGGGCACGCTCGCGCCGCTCGGCGGCACCATGCGCGCGGGGCGCGGCCTCGCGATCGGCTACTTCGCGCAACATCAGCTCGAAACGTTGCGCCCCGACGATTCGCCGCTCGCGCACCTGGCGCGCATCGCGCCCGAGGCGCGAGAGCAGGAACTGCGCGACTTCCTTGGCGGCTTCAATTTTTCGGGCGACATGGCCAGCTCGCCGATCGCTCCGTTCTCAGGCGGCGAGAAAGCGCGGCTCGCGCTCGCGCTGATCATCTGGCAAAAGCCGAATCTGCTCTTGCTCGACGAACCGACGAACCACCTCGATCTCGAAACGCGGCATGCGCTGACGATGGCGCTCGCGCAGTTCGAAGGCACGCTGATCCTCGTTTCGCACGATCGGCACCTGCTGCGTGCCAGCACCGATCAATTCATGCTCGTCGCCAAGCATCGCTTGCAGCCGTTCGATGGCGATCTGGACGACTACCGCGATTGGCTGCTGCAACATGCCGCCGAAACGCGCTAGGCGGCGAAGGAAGCGAGTTCGGCTTAGTCCGGCGACGCGCAGGACAACGGGATCAATCGCAAGGAGCAACGTCGGCAGGAAGCGCAGGAACGGCAGAAGCTCGCGCATCTGAAGAAGCCGCTGCAAACGCGAATCGCCAAGCTCGAAAAGGAAATGGACGCCCTGAACGCGGAGAAGGCGACACTCGATGCATTCGTCGCCGATCCGGCGAGCTACGAGCCGGCGATGAAGGGCAAGCTCACCGACTCGCTCAAGCGCCAAGGAGAAGTCCACGCGCGCCTCGAAGCGCTCGAAGCCGAATGGCTCGACGCACATGAGGAACTTGAACAGATTGGCTAGCGAGCGCCACGGCAGTCGGCGTTTCAGCGCCAAGCCGTGACGGATCGACAGATCGACAGGAGGTGCAGGTTGACGACCGATGCTCCACTGCAAGGTTTGCGTGTACTCGACCTCACGCGCCTGCTGCCCGGTCCGCTCGCGACGTTGCGGCTAGCGGAACTCGGCGCGGACGTCCTTAAAATCGAGGAACCGGGCGCGGGCGATGGGGCTCGCACGATGATGCAAGCGCCGGCCGATCGCGCGAGCGGCATGCCAAGCAGTTTTTATCGTCTCGTCAATCGCGGCAAACGCGAGACGCGTCTGGATCTGAAATCCGAAACCGGGCGCACCGTCTTGCGCGCGCTCGTGCGCGAGGCGCACGTGCTGGTGGAAAGCTTTCGCCCCGGCGTCATGGAAAAGCTTGGGCTCGATTATTTGAGCCTCACGCAGATCAACCCGAAGCTCGTCTATTGCGCGATCACGGGTTACGGCACGGCCGGCGTGTTCTCACAGCGCCCCGGCCACGATCTGAACTATCTGGCTTATGCGGGTGTGCTCGGTCAGATCGCGACGCCCGATGGCACACCGGTGATTCCCAATATCCAGATCGCCGACATGCTAGGCGGTGCACTGCCGGCCGTCACGCGCATCCTCGCGGCGCTGTGGCAAGTGTCGCGCGGCGGCGACGGGGCGTTCATCGACGTGTCGATGACCCATTCGATCCACGCCAGCAATATCGTTGCGCAGGCCACGCTGGACAATGCCGATCGGCGCGCGCCGGGCAGCGACGAGCAACTTCATGCGGGCCACGGGCTGCTCAACGGCGGCGTGCCGTGCTACAACGTCTACCGGACGGCCGATGCGCGATGGCTAGCAGTAGGCGCGCTGGAATTGAAGTTCTGGGAGCGCTTATGCCGCGCGCTGGGCCGGCCCGGTTGGGCATCGCGCCATTGGAGCCTCGGCCAGGTCATCGGCGGTCCCGACGCGCTCGCGCTCACGCGCGAACTCGCCGAGCACTTCGCAACCCATCGGTTGGATACTTGGATTGAGCTGCTCGAGCCGAGCGATTGCTGCGTGTCGCCGGTGCTGACGGTTGAAGAGGCACGCGAACACGTCCTGTTTCGGCATGCGGTGGCGAAAGCAAAGCCGGCCCGGCGAACGGACGACGAGGCGTGACGAGGCGTGACGAGGCGCGACAAGACGCGAGAACCCACCACTTCCCCACAACCCGGGGGCGCGCCGCTACTCGAGTTCCTTGATTCGATCGATCGCTTGCTCGATGCGATCGACGGCCAGCACTTGCAGCCCGTCGATCGGCTGCTTCGGCGCGTTCGCCTTCGGGATCAACGCCGCCGTGAAGCCGAGCTTGGCAGCCTCTTTCAAACGCTCCTGGCCGCGCGGCGAAGGCCGGATCTCGCCGGCCAAGCCCACTTCGCCGAATACGATCAAGCCCTTGGGCAGCGGCTTGTTGCGCATCGACGAATGAATCGCGAGCAGCACGGCAAGATCCGCCGCCGGCTCGGCGATCTTCACGCCCCCAACGGCATTCAGAAAAACGTCCTGATCGAAACATGCGATACCCGCATGCCGGTGCAACACGGCCAGCAGCATCGCGAGCCGATTCTGCTCGAGCCCGACAGCCAGCCGTCGCGGATTCGGCACCTGCGCCGTATCGACGAGCGCCTGGATTTCGACGAGCAACGGCCGCGAACCCTCTTGCGTCACGAGCACGCACGAGCCCGGCACGATCTGCTCGTGCTGCGACAAAAACAGCGCCGAGGGATTGGCCACGCCGCGCAGCCCGCGTTCGGTCATGGCGAACACGCCGAGTTCGTTCACGGCGCCGAATCGATTCTTGAACGCCCGCACGAGCCGGAACGACGAATGCGTGTCGCCCTCGAAGTACAGCACCGTGTCGACGATGTGCTCTAGCACGCGCGGGCCGGCTAGAGCGCCTTCTTTCGTCACGTGCCCGACCATGACGACGGTCGTGCCCGATTGCTTCGCGATTCGCGTGAGCTGCGCGGCGCACTCGCGCACCTGAGCCACCGAACCCGGTGCGGACGTCAGCGCGTCCGAGTAGATGGTCTGGATTGAATCGACGACAGCCACATCGGGCCGCTCCGCTTCGATCGCCGCTTGAATCTTTTCGAGCTGAATTTCGGCGAGCAGTTGCAGATCGGCCGCGCGGGAGCCGGGCTCGAGCAGCGCCAGACGCTGCGCGCGCAGGCCGATTTGGGCCGCCGATTCCTCGCCGCTGATATAGAGCGCCCGGCGCTCCTCGGCGAGCGAGGCGAGCGACTGCAACAGCAGCGTCGATTTGCCGATGCCCGGATCGCCGCCGATCAGCACGACGCCGCCCGCGACGAAGCCGCCGCCCAGCACGCGGTCGAACTCGCTCATGCCCGTCGAGAAACGCGGCACGTCGGCCGCCTCGATATCGGCGAGCCGCTGCACGGGCGCACTTTTGGTGAGCGATTGGAAACGATGGCCGCCGGCGCTTGGCGCGATTGTTTCGACGAGCGTATTCCAGGCGTTGCACGCGGGGCACTGCCCCTGCCACTTCGGCGTTTGCCCGCCGCATTCCGTACAGGTGTAAGTCGTTTTTTGCTTTGCCACGCGGTCCTTAGCCGTCCTTTTTTGTCGATCGCGATCCGATGAAACGTCAAACGAGGCGCAACGCCCCCTACTCTGCCAGCACGGGCACGCGCTGAGCCACGGCGCACATGAGCTCGTAGCCGATCGTGCCGCAGGCATGCGCCACGTCGTCGATCGGCAACTGCGCGCCCCACAGTTCGACGCGCGAACCCACATTCGCTGCCGGGCATGGCGTCAGATCGACGGTCAACATGTCCATCGACACGCGTCCGACGAGACGCGTGCGCACGCCGTCGACGATGATCGGCGTGCCCTCGGGCGCGCAGCGAAGGTAGCCGGCGGCGTAGCCGCAAGCGACGATGCCGATGCGCATCGGCGCCGGCGCGGTGAAGACGGACCCGTAGCCGACCGACTGTCCCTTGGCGATCGTTTGCACGCCGATCAGCTCGGACGCGAGCGTCATCGCGGGCTGAAGGCCCACGCCTTCGATATCGGCCGGCACGCCCGACGGCGACGCGCCATACAAAATGATGCCCGGGCGAACCCAATCGAAGTGCGCACTCGGGTGCCAAAGCGTGGCCGCCGAATTCGACAAACTGCGCGCCCCCGCGATGCCCTCGGCGCCCCGCTCGAACGCCTCGATTTGGTGTTCGATCCCGCGCTCGCCGTCCGCATCCGCGAAATGGGTCATGAGGACGATTTGGCCGATGCCCGGGCACGCGCGGGCGCGTTCCCACGCCGCGCGGAACTTTTCGGGCGTGTAGCCAAGCCGGTTCATGCCGCTGTTCATCTTCAGCTGAATGTTGATCGGTTTGGACAGCCGCGCCATTTCGAGCATGCGCAGTTGCTCGTCGCTATGCACCGTCGTGGTCAGACTATAGCGGTCGATGACGTCGATGTCGGTCGGACGGAAAAATCCTTCCAGCAGAAGAATCGGGCCGGCCCACCCGAGCTCGCGCAGCTTGACAGCCTCTTCCAGATCGAGCAAGCCGAAGCCGTCCGTGGCCCGCAGGCCCGGGAACGCGCGCGCGAGCCCGTGGCCGTATGCGTTGGCCTTGACGACGGCCCAGATCTTGGAATTCGGCGCACGAGCACGGACAACAGCGAGATTGTTGGCAAGAGCGGCGGTGTGGATGGTGGCGAGAAGCGGGCGCGGCATGGCGGTTTTGTATGAGGCACGAGGCGTATCGGGATGGGATGGCGCATGGTCGAACGCGGGGCGGGTAGCCGCGCGCCGTCGGGGCGGCGCGCCGGCCGTCCGAAGGCACCTATTTTCGTGATATAAAGCCGTGCGCACAACCCATTTCGAACGGCCTAAGTCCTAACGCGTCACTCGCGTCCGGGGAGGACGCGCCGCAAAGGACCGCACCGCATCAGATGAAAAAAGGTTTT
>JBQCDS010000158.1:0-9167 GCA_051961035.1 Trinickia sp.
TGATCGTGTAATGAAAGACGACATTGGGCCGAATGGCCCGATAGTGACGATAAAGCGCGGTGAGCGTGCGCAGATCGTGTAGCGGGTTCGTGCCTTTGGAGGCCACGGGCAGATCGATGCATTCGCAGCCCATTTCCTCGAGCAGGGGAAACGTGCGATCGCGCGGCGCGAGCACGACCACACGCACACCCCTCGCCACGAGCGCGCGAATGACGCCCTGCCGATACGTGTAGATGGCAAAGCCGGTATTGCAGACGAGGCAGATCGTCAATGCGGCTGCCGGTTGGGTGGCGACGGTAGCAGAGGTATTCATGCGGCGGGTTAGGCGGTATGCGTCGCGGACAGCGCGCGCTTCATCGTGCGAAGGGCGGCATACGGCGTCACGAAATGAAGCAGGTTCTTGGCAAGCCCGAGCCAATCGTAGACATTGGCCGCATTGAAGTAGCGGCATTGCAGCTTCAATGTCGAGACGATTTGGCGGCGCCGCTTGGTCGCGCTGATGCCGCCTTCGTTTAGCTCGTAGTAGAGCCCCAACTCGGGCAAATTTGCGCAGTCGTAACGTTCCATCAGCCGCAAAAATAGATCGAGGTCCTCGGCCGCGCGATAAGCGACGCGATAGTTGCCCACGGCGCGCACCGCGTCCACGCGCAGCATCATCGCCGGATGCACGAGCGAGCTGCGGAAGAATCGCAGGCGCCGCACGGCAGCGGGCTCGGTGGCCGGACGCAGCATGAAGAGCGGCGCACCGTCGCGCGACACCACTTGGGTCCACATGCCGAGCCCAGCCACGTTCGGATGCGCTTCGAGGTAAGCACGCTGCTTGGCTAAGCGGCCCGGGGCGGCCTGATCGCCCGCGTCGATTCGAGCCGCGTAGCGATAGCCGCGCGCGGCCAGCGCTTCGATGCCCGCTTGCAACGCGCGTTCGATGCCGCCGTTTCGCGGCATGCGGACGATCTCGATATCCATGTTCGGCAGCACGGGGGCGACGATCGGCGGTGTGCTGCCGTCGTCGACGATCAGCACGTGCATGAGTGAATCTTCGACGAACGAGGCGAGCGTTCGTTCGACGTCGGCTTGACCGTTGTAGGCCGGCATCAGAATGGCGACGTCGGCGAGCAGGTCCGGCGAGGCGGGACGGGTGGAGGGCGTCGTCATGAGCACAGCTTGAATCGAATGTAATAGACGTTGACGGCAACCGCCGCGCAGTAACCGGCGGCAAGGCCGGCCAGTGCGCCGTATGCGCCGATGCGCGCGATGGCGAAGAGGTTCACCCCGAACGCGACGGCCAGCGCGAGCAGCCATTTCGTGAGGAGTACGAACTTTGCCTGATACTTGAGCAGCACGAGATTGCCGATGGCTTCGATGCCGGCCGGCACGGACAGCCACACGCACCAGCGAAAGATCGGAATCGCCCCTGCATAATTCGGACCGAACACGCGTGTGATGACGAGTGGGGCCAGCGCGTCGAGGACGAGGGCGCCCGATATCATCACGAGCGCGGCCAGCAGCATCAAACGGATGACGTTTCGCATGACGCGCGCGCGGTCCTGCACGCGATAGACGAAAGCCGGCGCGATCGTCTGCGCGAGCATCAAGGCGAGCGCGATCCAATTCTCGTTAATCTGCTGCGCGGCCGAGTAGCGGCCCAAGTCGGCGAACGAAATCGCGCGCTCGAGCATCAAGCGGTCGAGCTTCAAGAACAGGTACATGCAGACGAGGCCGACCCAAAACACGGTGCCGGCACGCGCGAAGTGGCGCAACAGGCGCCCATCGACGCGCCAGCCGAGCTTGCCGCCGTGACGGCGGGCGTAATAGGCGAGCAGCACGGCGCCGATGACGGCGGCCTCGAGCGCCCAGAGCCAGGCGAAGCGAGGTGCGGCGAGGGTCATGCGCACGAATAGGTAGACGAGCGCGAGCTTGGCGAGCGCGGTGGCCATGCTCGCGACGAGCTGAGGTTTGCTATACGTCAGGCTTTGCAGCCACTAATTGACAACGCCGATGAACGGCTCGCGAAACAGCATGGTGACGGCGAGCCCGGCGAGCATCGCGCCGACGACAGGATCCGTCAGGCCCGCAGCAATGCCGGCCCAGGTGGCGGCGAGCGCCAGCACGGAGATAGAAAAGCGCAAGACGAACGCGCTGCCAAGCACCGTGCCGAGTTCAGTCTCGCCTCGGTGGACGATCGTGGGCACGAGGATTTCGGCGCCACATACCCAGGTAATCGGTGCCAGCACGAGCAATAAAGTGTTCGCGTATTGCCATTTGCCGAACACGTCGGGCCCGAAGTAGCGGGCCAGCAGCCCGGAGATGGCGATCGCCACGACGATTTGCGTCAGCCGCTCGAGCCCGAGCCAGACGATGTTCGCCGCCGCCTTCGCGACGTCCGGATGGGCGATGCGCCTCAGCATGGGATAAGAGGCAAGAATCTTGCGCACTGCGCTCGCACTGGCAACGAAATGGCGCGCTTTTCGGCCGTGTTCTCGTACGGGCGTTTAACGAAGGGGCAGATGCGCATTAAAATGGGCGCGATGCGCGCCGTTCGAAAAAACCGCAATTATAAGTGGGTTGCCGGCGCCAGCCCTTTCCAATCGCAGCTAAATGAGAGAGCCATTAATGATCTCGCAATCCATCTTCAAGGCGTATGACATCCGAGGTGTCGTTGGGAAAACGCTCGACGAGGACGTCGCACGGCTGGTCGGCAGGGCGTTCGGCAGCGAAGTGCGCGCGCAAGGCGGCACCGCCGTCGTCGTCGCGCGCGATGGCCGTCTATCCGGCCCCTCGCTGATCAAAGCGCTTGCCGAGGGGTTGCGCGCGGCAGGCGTCGACGTCGTCGACATCGGCATGGTGCCCACGCCGGTCGGCTATTTCGCCGCGAGCGTGCCGCTCGCGCTCAAAGGCGGTGAGCGCAGCGTCGATTCGTGCATCGTCGTCACGGGCAGCCACAATCCGCCCGACTACAACGGCTTCAAGATGGTGTTGCGCGGCGCCGCCATCTACGGCGAACAAATTCAAGCGCTCTTCCAGCGCATCCAAAAAGACGACTTCGCGAGCGGCGAGGGCGCCTATGAGCAGTACGACATCGCCGACAAATACATCGAGCGCATCGTGAGCGACATCAAGCTCGCGCGGCCGATGAAGATCGTCGTCGATGCGGGCAACGGCGTCGCAGGCGCGCTCGGGCCGCGTCTGTTCAAGGCGCTCGGCTGCGAACTCGTCGAGCTCTTCACCGAGATCGACGGTAACTTTCCCAATCACCATCCCGACCCGGCCCATCCCGAGAATTTGCAGGACGTCATTCGCGCGCTGAAGGAAACGGATGCCGAAATCGGCTTTGCGTTCGACGGCGACGGCGACCGTCTCGGCGTGGTCACGAAGGATGGACAGATCATCTACCCCGATCGGCAGTTGATGCTGTTCGCGCAGGAAGTGCTGTCGCGCAATCAGGGCGCGCAGATCATCTACGACGTCAAATGCACGCGCAATCTGGCGAAGTGGGTGCGCGAAAAGGGCGGCGATCCGGTGATGTGGAAGACGGGCCATTCGCTCGTCAAGGCGAAGCTGCGCGAAACGGGCGCGCCGCTCGCGGGTGAGATGAGCGGCCACGTGTTTTTCAAGGATCGCTGGTACGGTTTCGACGATGGGCTTTATACGGGCGCACGCCTGCTCGAATTGCTCTCGCGCGAAAAGGATCCGAGCAAGGTGCTCAACGATCTGCCCAATTCGCTGTCCACGCCGGAGTTGCAGCTCAAGCTCGAGGAAGGGGAAAACTTCGCGTTGATCGGGCGCTTGCAGAAGGAAGCGAGCTTCACCGGCGCCGACGAAGTGATCACGATCGACGGCTTGCGCGTCGAGTACCCGGACGGGTTCGGGCTCGCGCGTTCCTCGAATACGACGCCTGTGGTCGTCATGCGTTTCGAGGCCGATAACGCTGATGCGCTCGCTCGCATTCAGGACGATTTCCGTCGCGTGATCGTCGCGGCCAAGCCCGACGCCAAGCTGCCGTTCTGATTCGGAGCGTGCTCGGAACGGGGCCGCCTAAGCGCGGCCCCTGACGCTTACCGTGGGTTACTGCGGTGCGGCCGGAGCCGACGCGGGCTGTGCCGCTCGCTGGCCGACGGGCAGGGGCAACGGCGCCGAAACAGAGGCGGCCGGCGCGGCCGTTGGCATGGCCGGCGTCAGCATCGATGCGGCTGGCGCAATCACCGCCGTGGCGGCCTGCGATGCTGTCGGTATCGCCTGGGTGCCAGATGAAGGCGCTGGGGCTGATGCTGCTGGCGATGTCGGGGTCGGTGTCGAGGCCGGTGCCGGCGCCCGACCCTCGACCACCTCCGATGCAGCCGGGCCGACCGGTGCCGCCGGCGTCAGCGGCGCAACGATCATCGGTGCGGGGCCGCGCAGCGTCGCTGTTTTCACGGTGCCCTCCGGCACAGCCTCCGTCTTGATGAGCGTGCTCACATAGTGAGCCACCGAATCGAAGAAGCCCTTATAAAACGCGTTCGACTGAATCGTTTCGCTCGACACTTTCACCATTGCGTCGCTGTTCGAGCGAATCGGCAGCGAGACCGACCCGAGCAGGCTCAAGCCCACACTGGCCGACGTGTCGCTCTTTTTGAGCGCATAGCCGCTTTGGATCGCATTGGCGTACATGATGCTCGAATCGTCGGCATCCACGCCCGGCGTGCAGACGACATGAACGTCGACGGTGACGTGCGAATCGCCGGTTGGCTGGAAATCCTTCGTCGCATCGATGCGATCGGTTTGCGTGAGCGTCGTCAAATAGCCCTGATTGAGCAAGGCGCGGCGCGCGGCCTCGCATGCGTCGGCGCTGCCCACTTTGAACGTGTGCGAAAACGGGCTCGCGCCGGTATCGAAGAGCTCTTGCTGGAATTTCGGCTGCGTCGTGCTCGAGCATGCGGCGACAGCCGTGAAGGCCGCGAACGACAGAGCCGCGCGGACTAGGCGGAACGAACTAGGCATGGTGCTTGTCGGGTACTGCGCTCTGGCCAAGCGCGTGATTCGAAGACGAGCATTGTAGTGCGTTCCGAGAGTCGGTAGGCGCTCACGGCAACGAGCGATGGGGCACTCAATACTGCGGCGTCGAACGTACCCTATCCGAAAAACACCGTGCGGGCGCGGTAGAATCCCAGCCCTTCGGGCAGTGCTCGGCGAGGGCGGTTTCTTGTGTCCCGCGATGCCTGCGATGCGCCCCTTTCTTTTTCCTTTCAGCGTGCAAAAGATTCTGCTCGTTCGCGTGTCGTCGCTCGGTGACGTCGTTCACAACATGCCCGCCGTCGCCGACATACGGCGCGTCTTTCCTGACGCGCAAATCGATTGGCTCGTCGAAGAAAGCTTCGCTGATCTCGTCTCGCTCGTGCACGGCGTGCGACGCGCGATTCCGTTTTCTTTGCGGCGCTGGCGCAAGCGGTTGTTCTCGGCCGCGACGTGGCGCGAGATCGCCGCGTTCCGCCGTGCGTTGGCCGCCGAGCACTACGATCTCGTCATCGACTGTCAGGGGTTGATCAAGACAGCGTGGGTCGCGAGCTGGGCGCGCGGCCCGCTGGCGGGGCTCGGCAATCGCACCGACGGCGCCGGCTACGAATGGCCCGTGCGATTCTTCTACGACCGGCGTGTGCCGATCGCACCGCGCACGCATGTGGTCGAACGCACGCGTCAGCTCGTCGCACAGGCGATCGGCGCGCCGCGCCCCGAGCCGACGGACACCATCGAATTCGGCCTCGATACATCGCGCGCCGCACGGGCACTCGCACAGTATGGGTTGAACCTGCCCGTGCCTTACGTCGTGCTGGTGCATGCCACGTCCCGCGAGGACAAGCAATGGCCGGACGCGTCTTGGATCGAACTGGGCCAAGCGCTCGTCAAGCGCGGCGCCTCGCTCGTGCTGCCTTGGGGCAGCGAAGCGGAGCGCGCGACGAGCGAGCGCCTGGCCAAGGAATTCGGGGCAGCGGCGATCGTGCCGCCACGGCTATCGCTCCCGGCCGTCGTCGGGCTACTCGATGCGGCCGCGGCCACCGTCGGCGTCGATACCGGCTTGGTGCATATTGCCGCTGCGCTGAACCGGCCGACGGTCGAGTTGTACAATTTCGCCACCGCATGGCGCACGGGCGGTTATTGGTCGCCGCGCGTCGTCAATCTCGGTACCGCCGGCGACCCGCCTACGCTGCGGCAGGTCAAGGCCGCGCTCGCCGGATTCGGCTTGCTGTAATCGCTCGCGCTTAGGCGAACCATGAACGAATCGCAAATCCTTGAAGTGAACTGCACCGACTGGGCAGGCTCGGACCTCTCCGTCACGCGCGATACGCTGCGCGTGGCGCTCGAAACGGGCAAGGTGCTGTATTTTCCGAACCTGCGCTTTGCGATCGAAGGCGGCGAAACGGCCCTGCTCGATCCGGCGTTCGCCGATCCCGACCGCAAGAACATCAGCCTCGATCCATCGGGCGGCGCGCTGCACGGCGTGGTCGGCAACACGGTGACGCAATCGGCCGTGCGCGCACTCGTCGCGCGTTATCAAACGCAGGCGCGCCAGCTTGTCGACAGTCTGCTGCCGGAGTACCGCGACGCATTGCGGCCCGCGCCCACGAGCCTGCGCCTGCAGCGTGTGGAAACGCGGCACACTTCCTGGCGCAAGGACGATAGCCGGTTGCACGTCGACGCCTTTCCGTCGCGTCCCAATCGCGGCGAGCGCATCATGCGCGTGTTCGCCAACGTCAACCCGCACGGCGAGCCGCGCGTGTGGCGCGTTGGCGAACCGTTCGAGCACGTGGCCCGGCGCTTCTTGCCGAACATCAAGCGGCAAAGGCCGGGCTCGGCGTGGTTGCTCAATGCGCTTCATATCACTAAATCGCCGCGCAGTGCCTACGATCACCTGATGCTCAATTTGCACGACGGCATGAAAGCCGACCTCGATTACCAAAAGACGTGTCCGCAAGAGACGATCCCTTTCCCGCCGGGCAGCACCTGGATTTGTTTCTCGGATCAGACGTCGCATGCGGCCATGTCGGGGCAGTACATGCTCGAGCAAACGTTCTTCCTGCCTGTTCGTGCCATGGTGCAGCCCGAGTGCGCGCCGCTCGGCATTCTCGAGCGGCTCGAAGGCCGGGCGCTGGTTTGATGCCGACGCACCGGGCCGCCCGTTCGGCGCGCTCGCCGCATATGGCCACCTCGCTCACGCGGCGTTTCGCCCGTGCCGGAGCGCAGGCATGTTGAGGCTCATCTACCGCGGGCTGTGGTGGATCGTCGCGCCGCTGGCCGTGTTGCGGCTGCTGATTCGCTCGCGTCGCGAACGCGGCTATCGCGAATACATCGGCGAGCGCTTTGGTTTCGCGCGCGGCCGCGTGCCCGAGGACGATACGCCGCTGATCTGGGTGCACGCCGTCTCCGTCGGCGAGACGCGTGCGGCGCAGCCGTTGATCGAGGCATTGATGCAAGCGCGCCCCGACGCGCGTCTGCTCATCACGCACATGACGCCGAGCGGGCGCGCAACGAGCGTGCAGCTGTTCGGCGAGCGCGTGCTGCGCTGCTACTTGCCGTATGACCTGCCGCACGCCGTGCGCCGGTTCTTGCGCACGTGGCGCCCGTCGCTTGGCATCGTCATGGAAACGGAAGTGTGGCCCACACTGATCGACGAATGCCGCGCGGCCGACATTCCGCTCGTGCTGACGAACGCGCGCATGTCGGCACGCTCGTTCAAGCGCGCGGCTCGCTTCGGGGCAGCCGCGCGCGAGGTGTTCGGCGGCTTCACGCGCGTGCTCGCGCAAAGTCCATCCGATGCGGAGCGGCTCACGGCGCTTGGCGCGCGCAATATCGCCGTGCTAGGCAACTTGAAATTCGACATGGCGACGCCGCCCGAAATCGTCGCGCGCGGGCGCGCGTGGCGTGCCGCGATCGGCACACGGCCGGTCTGGGTCGCCGCGAGCACGCGCGAAGGTGAGGAAGCGCTCGTGCTCGACGCGTTCGCGGCGTTGGGTGTGGAGGACGCGCTGCTGATCCTCGTGCCGCGTCATCCGCAGCGTTTCGACGAAGTGGCCGCACTCGTCGAGCGGCGCGGGCTGCACGCAACACGGCGCTCGACATGGGGTGGGGCACCGGTCGCGGCGGCGGCCGCGATGTCTACCGCGAACGAACCGCTGCCCCGGCAAGTGAGCGTGTTGCTCGGCGATTCGATGGGCGAGCTTGGTGCCTACTACGCCGCCTCCGACGTGGCCTTCATCGGCGGCAGCCTGTTGCCGCTCGGCGGGCAGAATTTGATCGAAGCCTGCGCGGTAGGCGTGCCCGTGTTGATCGGGCCGCACGTGTTCAACTTCTCGCAGGCGACGGCCGATGCGGTGGCCGTGGGCGCCGCCGTGCAAGTGGCCGACCCGGCCGACCTGGCGCGCGTACTGGGCGAGCTGTTCGCCGACAAATCGCGGCGCGTGGCGATGGGGGCGGCGGCGTCGGCCTTTGCCGCGCGTCATCGTGGCGCGACAGCGCGCACCGTCGACGTGTTGACCGCCTTGGTGCCCCACAGTGAAGCGGCCGACGCGTAGCACTGGCGGAGCCTGCGCCTGTGCTGATGACCTAGCCTACTAACAACCCCTGGCGCTCGATGAACGCGACGACATCCGCCACGCCGCTTTGCGTTTTCAAGTTGCACAGCACGAACGGCCGCTCGCCGCGCATCGTCTTCGCATCCGCCGCCATGACGTCGAGGTTCGCTCCGACATGCGGCGCGAGATCGATCTTGTTGATGACGAGCAGATCCGACTTCGTGATGCCGGGGCCGCCCTTGCGCGGAATTTTTTCGCCGCCGGCTACGTCGATAACGTAGATCGTCAAATCGGACAACTCGGGGCTGAACGTGGCCGCGAGATTATCGCCGCCCGATTCGATGAAGACGATGTCCGCATCGGGAAACTTCGCCAGCATCCGCTCGACGGCCTCGAGGTTGATCGAGGCATCCTCGCGGATCGCCGTGTGCGGGCAGCCGCCCGTTTCGACGCCCATGATGCGCTCGGGCTCGAGCGCGCCGGCCACCGTCAAGAGGCGCTGATCTTCCTTCGTATAAATGTCGTTCGTGATCGCGACCAGATCGTAGCGATCGCGCATCGCCTTGCAGAGCATCTCGAGCAGCGTCGTTTTGCCCGAGCCGACGGGGCCGCCCACACCAACGC
>JBQCDS010000159.1:0-2714 GCA_051961035.1 Trinickia sp.
GATTCATGCGGCGGCCGGTGGCGTCGGCAGCATGGCGGTGCAGCAGGCGCATCTGGCGGGCGCCTATGTGATCGGCACGGCGTCCGCGGGCAACGTCGATCTAGTGAAGAGCCTCGGCGCACACGAAGTGATTGATTACCGCACGCAGGACTTCACGCAACTGCGCGATATCGATCTGGTGCTCGACCCGATCGGTGGCGAGACGCTGCAGAAGTCGTGGTCGGTGCTGCGCGAAAACGGGCGCATCGCAACGCTGGTGGATTTCGGCATCGACTCGCGAAACGGGCGTATCGGTGAGGCCGTGTTTTTCGCGAGCGCGACGCGTTTCCTTCCCGAAGCGGTCAGGCAGTTCCAGGCGGCGCAGTTGCAGATCGTCATTGATTCCATCTTCCCACTGGAAGATGCGCGGGCCGCGCTCGAAAAGGTCGCGACGGGTCATGCGCGCGGCAAGGTGTTAATCCGCACGCGCAACTACTTCGGGTACTGAACATTTCGCCGATGCGGGCTCGCTCGCGTATTGGCCTTTGGCTTAACGATGTTGGGTCGCCACCTTGATTCCCAGCGTTATAAAGATGGTACCTATGATTTTTCCTTGCCAACGCTCTAGCCAAGACAGCTGCTTCATGACTGGTTGAGGATCTCGGCCGGAACGGCCTGCAAAAAGGCTTTTGCGGGCGTTACGGCTGACACCTTTGGCAATGAAGGATTGCCCTGCTTTGCACGAATTGCGCGAATGCCAAGATAGATCAGATAAGCCGCGCCAATGAGCTTGACCGCCATAAACGCGAATGCGGAAGTCATTCGTCACCTGGAGTTGCGCAGTGGTCTGAGTGGGCCAATAAACGTGCTCAGCGGCTTCGCTGACTTCGTTTGCGCGAATGCCCTCGGGCGCAAAACATAAGGGCTGGAGACCAGCCCTTATCAATACGCGTACTGACCGACGATTACAGTTTCATCGGCACATGGGCGGGCGCCGGGTCTGGGGTATTGACCAGAACGGTCATGTCGTGGATGACGCCGTAGAGGGCGACGAGCGCCTTTTCTTTTTCTACGTCATGCCCGCCGACGACGCGGGCCATCGCGGTATCAGACAGTTCTTCGTCGTGGCGGATGTCAACAATAGTCAGCGTGCTCATTTCGATTCACCTATCGCAAGTAGTGGGGTGGCAAAGGCCGGGGCTTGGGGTCGAGCGGTTTCTTTTTGCGCTCGCCAAGTAATAGACATGATCTGTGCCAACAGCGGCTACGCCAGTCCACGCGACGTAAGCCATTGTTTTGAAAGACAAAAACGGGAATTGCTTCGGGGCAAACATCGAGGCGCGGCCCTCGGCATGTTGGGCTCACGCCAACAATAGCCGATCGTCTGTTGGCGTAATGCAGACTCCTCGATGCCCGCTGATTACCGCCCCCGGCCAAGATGGGCCTCGTTGCATTTCGAAGACTCGACGACTCTCCACCTGCAAACCGCGCAATTAACCACGTGACTGGCGCGAGGCGGCCGGCAGTGCGTCAGGCGGTCGGCGTGGTGAGACGTCATGGAAGCAGCGCCTGGTAATTGTTTGCGCTCTGAGCAATGGGCAGCGCCTTGAACAACGTGAGGAGGTAGCCATACGGTTCGACGCTGTTTGCCGTGGACGATTCAATCAGCGAATACAGGTTAGCCGCGCGTTCGCGCCAGCGACGGTGTCGTAGGGTAGCTCACGCTGCGGCCCCCTTGCGCCACACGCTCGCCAGCCAAGGCTGCTGATCGCGCGGCAAACCGGCGGGCCGATAGTAATGCTCGAGTTCGACGAAGCCCGCATCCGTCATATACCGTGACCAGGTTTCGAGATCGTGGAAAGCCCCGTAACGGCCGCCGGTCCAGCCTTCTTGGTTCGTGCCGCGCGGGTTCGAGCTGAATAGCACGCCGCGGGGCGTAAGGGTCGCGTGCAGTTGCCGAAGTACGCGCGGCAATTCCTGGCTTGGGACGTGGAACAACGAGGCGTTGGCGAAAACGCCATCGAAATGCGCGTCCGGCAGGTCCAAGTGCAGAAAGTCTTGCAGCCACACGTCGCAGTGGGTCTCATCGCGTGCCATCACCGCGAAGCGCTCGGCACCGTCGAGGCCCACTGCCCGATGACCCAGCGCGGTGAACGTTTTCAGATCTCGTCCCGGCCCGCAGCCGAAGTCGAGAATCGTAAAGGGTGGCTCAACCTCGATGTGACGCAGCAGCGCCGCGATGTTCTGCGCGACGTCGTGATCGCGCGTGCCTTCTTGGAACCGCTCGGCGTTCACGTTGTAATGCTGAAGTGTGGCGGCACTGATTTGTTCGAGTTCACGAGGGATGAGTGTCATGGGAGCGGGGCCTTTTGTGTTTGCCAGGATACTGCACTTCGCCGGCTACAACAGCGCAGTCGCCCGCGAGTTGCACTGCGCCACGGACGGCTTTCCGTTTCTCCCGAGATCGCTACCGTTCATGGCGTGCTGCACAACGTCCACTGGGTGTCCTTAGCTTAGAAGACGGCAAGCGCGCCTGTGCTGCACGTATCGCCGATTGGTGCGGCGCGAGCAACACCGTGAGTCCGTTCGCATATCTACTCTAAAGCGCTGCGCGTTCTACTATGACTCCACGCGGCGTAGTGCCGCCAACAGCGTCCGCGAGGCGCGGATGTTCGCTCATCGTCTGCAGGAGAAATCATGACGCAGCGTATCAACTACGTGCAGCAATCGCCGGA
>JBQCDS010000160.1:0-4042 GCA_051961035.1 Trinickia sp.
AATCCGTCCTCTTTACCCCCCTTTTTCCGTGTCGGATCAACTACGACAATGGCTCCACTCGCGCTGACCCGCGCAACCCCTTTGGAGCCCCGACATGACGACGATCCTTCAACTGAACTCCGCAGCCCGTTCCCAAGGCGCCAACTCGACGCTGCTGGCGGGCGAACTGGCCACCCGACTGCAACAATCGAATCCCGGCGCGAAGCTCGTTGTGCGCGATCTGCTGGCCGATGCACTGCCGCATCTCGACGACGCCGTGCTCGGCGCATTCTTCACACCGGCCGAGCAACGCACGCCAGGACAAGCGGCGATCGTTGCGCGCAGCGATGCGCTGATTGCCGAGTTGCAAGCGGCTGACATCGTCATCATTGGCGCCCCGATGTACAACTTCGGCATCTCGTCGCAACTGAAAACGTATTTCGACTGGATCGCCCGCGCCGGCGTGACGTTCCGCTACACGGCAACCGGCCCCGAAGGCTTGGTGAAGGGTAAGAAGGCCTATGTCGTGTCTACGCGCGGCGGCAAGCACTTGGGCACGCCGGGGGAAAGCCTGACCCAACACATGACTGCGTTCCTCGGCCTGATCGGCATCACCGATGTGCAGTTCATCTATGCCGAAGGCTTTAATCTGGGCCCCGACGCAGCGGGCGCCGCACTGGCGTCGGCACGCGAAGCGATCGCCGCTGCCGCTTGATTCATCCGATTGCGGTATTCAGCGTCGCGCCGCCTGCGGGTAGCGCGACGCTTTTATTCAGCCGTCGACGGCTTCTGGCAGCCGCCAATCGATCGGTGCGCGGCCGTGCTCGACGAGATAGTCATTGGCGAGCAGAAAATGGCGGCAACCGAGAAAGCCGCGGTGCGCCGATAACGGCGACGGGTGCGGCGCCTCGAGCACGCAGTGAGGGCGTGCGTCGAGCAGCGCTCGCTTGGCTTGTGCATGCGCGCCCCAAAGCATGAAGACGAGATGCTCGTGGCGATGGGCCAACTCGCGAATCAGCGTATCGGTGCAGGCTTCCCAGCCGCGTTTGGCGTGACTGGCCGCCTTGGCTTGCTCCACCGTCAGCACCGTGTTCAGTAGCAACACGCCTTGCCGCGCCCATGCATCGAGACACCCGTGCGCGGGCATCGCGTAGCCGAACTCGGCGTTGATTTCCTTGAAGATATTGCGCAGCGAAGGCGGCGGACGAACGGGCGACGGTACGGAAAACGCCAGGCCATGCGCTTGCGGGTGTCCCTTGTCGTCACCGTGGTAAGGATCTTGTCCGACGATGACGATTTTGACGTCGTCAGGATTCGTCAGGCGCAACGCGCGGAAGACCTCCGCCGGATAGACCGTCTTGCCGGCGGCGATCTGCTCGTCGACGAACGTGCAAAGCGGCCGATAGGCGGCGCTGTCGATGAATGTTTGCAGATGCGCCCGCCAAGCAGGCGGCAGGCTGGCGAATTGCGACTCGAGCGGTGCACGCAGGCCGTTGAGCGCCATCGGTTCTTGCCGCGCCGCCAACGCCTGCGGTGTCAGGCCGCCATCGGCTCGTTCCTGTGCCGCACACGCTGCGGGGCCGCGTAACCTAGAAGCCGCGCTCGGCACCTCGTCCTCGCGGTCGAACAACGATCCTTGCACGGCGGTGCCCGCGGCCGTCGCCACGCCGCTCGCCTTCTTCTTTTTTACCTCGCGCACAGTCGGTAACCTCGTTGCGCCTTGTTGACGTTCTCGGGCGTGAGCCCCGGCACCGCCGCCGAGAGCTTTTCCGTCAACGCATGCAGCCCATGTTCTTCGCCGCTCAGTAACTCGAGTTCGATTTCGCTGATCGCGTCGCGTCGTGTTTGTCCATCGACCATCGCCGTGACTTCGCCGCGATCGATCGCGGCCTCGATGCGTGCGCCGTCGAATTCGAACCGCCACAGCCGCCGCACGAACACGGTCCGGAAACGCTCGCCGAGTTCCGTTGCGGCGGCGCGCAGCGCGGCCAACGCTATCTCGTCGTCGCAGGCGGCGGCAAGCGCGTCGAATTCGAGCGTCGACGTAGCGACCGGCGTTTCCCATTCGTGACGGCTATGCAAGCCGCCTTGCGCCGTACCGGCTGCTTTCAGCGTTTGCAGCCACCCATCGGGCGTCTTGCGCAGGCGCAGCGCGATCTTCGCGCGAGCCAGCGCGAGCGAGGGCGTATCGAAGTAGACGTTCGTGAGCGGCACGTCGCGCCCAGCGGCGCCGCCGATGTCGGTGAAGAACCGATCGGCCGCATCGATTCGATCCGGCGGCAGCGCCAATTTGATTTCGCGTTCGATACCCATGTGTGGTGTCGGTGAAGGTGCGCCTGTCGCGACGCGACTCGAATCGTTAGAAGAACATGCGCGACAGCGCGGCGCCCGGATCGTCGGCGCGCATGAAGGCTTCGCCAACGAGGAACGTATGAACGCCATTGTCACGCATGCGCTCTACATCCGCGCGCGCCAAGATGCCCGATTCGGTCACGACGATGCGATCCTCGGGCAGGGCGTCCAGCATGCCGAGCGTCGTATCGAGGGACGTTTCGAACGTACGCAAATTGCGATTGTTGATGCCGATGAGCGGCGTCTTGAGCGTAAGCGCTTGCGTCAGTTCCTGACGGTCGTGCACTTCGACGAGCACCGCGAGCCCCAGCGAATGCGCGAAGGCCTCGAGCTCTTGCATCTGCGTGAGCGTCAACGCGGCTGCGATGAGCAAGATCGCATCGGCACCCATCGCTCGGGCTTCGACGACCTGATAGGGATCCACGATGAAGTCCTTGCGCAGCACGGGCAGATTGCACGCCGCGCGAGCCGCTTCGAGGTAGGCCGCACTGCCTTGAAAGAACTGAACGTCGGTGAGCACCGACAGACACGCCGCGCCGCCGTTCTCATACGAGCGCGCGATATCGGCGGGAACGAAGTGCTCGCGCAGCACGCCTTTGGACGGGCTCGCTTTTTTCACCTCGGCGATGACGGCAGCTGCACCCGCTTCGTGCTTGGCGCGCAGCGCGCCGATGAAGTCGCGAGAATCACGCGACGACGCTTCCAAGCGCAACGCTTCGAGCGGCGCGCTCAACTGAGCCGCGCGCACTTCCTCACGCTTGACGGCGATGATCCGTTCGAGAATGTCGCTCATGGACGAAGCCTTTTGTGCTGATCGATGGATTCCATGAATCCGATGAATGGGACGATTTCGATGATGTCTAGCGCTGACGCGTGACGGGTGACGCGTGAACCCCGAGGCGCGAACCCCATTGGCCTCAATGCTTGAATCGCTGCGTGAAGCGCACGAGTTCGTCGACTTTCGCGCGCGCGCGCCCCGTCGCGATCGATTCCCGTGCGACTTCGATGCCGTCCGCGATCGAGGCGACCACGTTCGCGGCATAGAGTGCGGTGCCCGCGTTGAGCGTGACGATCTCGCGCGCCACCCCTGGCCGGTTCTCGAGTGCTTGGAGCAGCATGGTTTTCGATTCGTTCGCGTCGGCTACCTTGAGCGAACGGTTCGACACCATCTGCAACCCGAAATCCTCCGGGTGAATCTCGTACTCGTGCACTTCGCCGTCGCGCAGTTCGCCGACGAGCGTGGCTGCGCCCAGCGACACTTCATCCATGCCGTCCTTGCCGTAGACGACGAGCACGTGCTTCGCGCCAAGGCGCTGCATGACGCGCACTTGAATGCCGACCAAGTCGGCGTGGAATACGCCCATCAACTGATTCGGCGCGCCGGCCGGGTTCGTCAGCGGGCCAAGGATGTTGAAGATCGTGCGAATGCCGAGTTCGCGGCGCACCGGCGCGATGCTCTTCATCGCGGGATGGTGATTGGGCGCGAACATGAAGCCCATGCCCGTTTCGGCAATCGACTCGGCTACCTGCTCGGGCTGCAAATCGATGTTCACGCCGAGCGCTTCGAGTACGTCGGCACTGCCCGATTTGCTCGATACGCCCCGGCCGCCGTGCTTGGCCACCTTCGCGCCGGCTCCCGCCGCGACGAACATCGTCGCCGTCGAGATGTTGAAGGTATTGGCGCCGTCGCCGCCGGTGCCGACGATGTCGA
>JBQCDS010000161.1:0-2390 GCA_051961035.1 Trinickia sp.
CTTGGGCACGCATCATGCGGTTCCGGGCGATATTTTCCTTTCGCCCAAATCTTCCTAGATGAAAATCATTGCTCGAATAGTGCTCGGCCTATGCGCCGTTTGTCTCGTGACCGCCTGCGCACAAATGGGCCCGACGCGCCTTCGAGCCGATCAAGTCGATTACACGCGTGCCCTCGGCATGGCGAAGAAGCGGTCGATTCTCGATGCGATGGTTCAATTGCGCTTCGCGGATGCCCCATCGTTTTTGACCGTCAGCCAAATCATCGCCGCCTACACGTTCGACGCATCGGTCGGCACGACATTGAACGCAGGCTCGGGGGCACAACCAAGCTACGCGCTCGCGAATAGTTCGTTGTCCTATTCAAACCATCCGACGTTCACCTTCACGCCCACGATAGGCGACGCGTTCGCCTCCGCCTACATTCGCCCGCTCGCACCCGCGCTCGTATTGCCGCTCGCCGAAGGCGGGATCCCTATCGACTTGCTACTGCGAATCGCAGCGCAATCGATCGACGGCCTGCTCAACGGGACGGCGCTCGGCGGCTCGCGCAGCGCTGGAACGCCGGGATTTTTCGAACTGATTCACGCGGCGCGGCGCCTGCAATTGGCCGGCGAATTGAATATCGAACTTCGCAACGGCGATGGCTTGAATCACGTCTTTCTCGTCATTTCGGTGTCGAGCGATAGCCAGGAACCGCCCGGCGCGGCGGCTGATCGCCGGCTCATGCAGAAACTTCTGCATTTGCCGCACGATACGGGCAGTTACGAAGTGACGTATGGGCAGTCCGCCGGGCCTGGGCGCATCGCGCTATTGACGCGTTCCGTCCTCGGCATCTTGACCGACCTCGGTGCGCAAATCGATGTACCGTCATCCAGCGTGGCCAGCGGTGCCACGAAACCGACGGTCGGGCTCACTGGAGGCGAAACCCGCGCGACGATCGTCGTCCGTTCGGGCGCCGAAGCGCCGCCTGATGCTTATGTCGCGATTCCCTATGCCGGGACGAATTATTGGGTCGACCGCAATGACTTCGATTCGAAATACGCATTCACTGTCGTGCAGGATCTCATGGCGCTCGCCGAAGCCGACACGAGTGCAAAAGCACCGATCGTGACCATCCCCGCCAATTGAACGGCCAGCGCGGATCTTTCCGAGGCATCCGCGTTGCAACCTGCACGATCGAGAAGCTGGGCGATGTTCGTCGAGGTCGCTACATCACGGGGCGGATTGACGGTGCGATGGGAGGTAAGGGGCAGCCGTAAAGAAGCTCGAACGATTCGCAGCGATCGGTGCTTCGTCTCGTTCGAATAGCGCGCCTATGTCCGCCCTGCCTCTCGCGCCCGGCGAGCGATTTCCTCGCTCGGGACATCCTCGATTCGCGAGGCGAGCCACCAGCAATTGCCGCATGTGTCGCGCACGCCGGCGTTGCGATCGCCATAGAACTGATCGGCCGGCTCCATGATGGATGTGCCGCCCGCACGCAGTGCTTGCGCGTAGGCAGCGTCGACATCGTTCAGATACAGGTAGAAGGCTGCGGGTGCCGGCTGGCATGCGTCGTTGCCGTCCGTCAGCATCAGCATCGAATCGCCCACCCTCACCTGCGCATGACGAACGCGGCCGTTCTCGCCGTCGATGCGCTCAACGAGCGCGGCATCGAACGCACGTTGCAAAAAGTCGATGACGGCCTTCGCGTCGGCCGCCGTGATGTACGGCGTAACGGTATGAAATCCCTCCGGAACTGTGTTTCCATTGCCTGCGCTCATTGATTGCCTCCGTGTTGTGGGTGGGCGAGCCGGGTTTGCGAACCGCGACAATTCAAGACTTCAAGCGGCAAACTTGGACTTCGACCTTGCAACGTGCACGCGCAAGGGACGCCCCGGGTATAGCGCATCGCCGTGCAACGGCGCTACACTCGGGCATACATCGCCCCGGAGCGCCATCATGACCGACATCGATCCCGAGCGGACTTTCCGCGGGCTACCGCTCACTCCGGAACAAGACGCGGAAATCCGGCATTACATCAAAGTGCGTAAGCAGCACGGCAAGCCGTGGGACACGCCGGAGTTGGCCGCGATGCTCAGAGACATGTTGGAGCCGCCCGGCGAAGATGAAGCCGGCGAGGGCTTCGACCCCGATTATGACGGCGCACGCACGATGGCGGAGCGCGCGCAGTTTTCCATCGACGATGAAACCAATCCAATCGAAGCGTCTGAGGAATGGCACGCGGCGATCGAATCCGAAACGATGAAGCGGCTCAATCGTTGAAGATCGACGCTATCTAACCGGCGGCTCTTCACTACGCCCGCGTCGCGCCAATGCCGCCGCCGCGAGCGCGCCGCCCTTTTCGGCGGGCTCGGGGCCGGCGCGTTCATCGGCCATGACGGCCCAGCGC
>JBQCDS010000162.1:0-4225 GCA_051961035.1 Trinickia sp.
AATTGGTGAAGAGCAGCGTCGGGTCGTTGCCGGGCACGAGGCTCGACGAACGGACGATCGTATGGCCCTTCGATTCGAAGAACTTGAGGAATTTCTCGCGGATTTCGGCGGCTTTCATAGAAGACTGAGGCGGACGGTCTCGACTGGAAACCGGCCACGCCTCATGGCTCATGGCGCCGGGCCGTTTTCCCCTAAACGGCTCATTATACGGAATTGTGGGACGCGCGCCGCAAGGCGCAGGCCCATTCGAGAAGGCTCGAGCGGACCCGAACGCCGAGCTTGGGTCCGCTTGAGCGGGATCAGAAGGCTTTCTTCACCAGGCGAATGGCGAACAGCAAGATCGCCGCACCGATAACGGCAAGGATAAGCTCGACGATGAATCCTCCGATGCCGCCCGATCCGTCCGATGCGGCCGCTCCGATCAAGGCGTCCACGTGCAGCAACGATGCCAACCACCCGCCGATGAACCCGCCGATGACCCCGACAACGATGTCGACGATCAGACCGAACCCGCTGCCTCTTACGAGAAGACCAGCGAGCCAGCCCGCGATGGCCCCGATGATCAGTGTGGCAATGATATGTATCATGCTTTCTCCCATGCATCATGGATTGTCGTTCCCGGCGGCAACGCCGATGGACGCTTGCGAAGCGCACCGCGCCGATCCGCGCGATGTGCAACGCCAGTCTAGTTGTTGGTGCCCCGTTTCGAGCGTCTTACGGTGCACGACGGCGCGGACTCGATGCGACGGGTCATCAATAGTGGTACTTTCGCCCGAAATTCCGGCAATTTTCGTGGCCACGTTCATGGCCACGTTCATAGCCACCTACTAGGAGACGACTCACGAATGGGAGCGCTCAGCCATCTTCGCGTGCTCGACTTGACCCGCGTACTCGCGGGCCCGTGGTGCGCGCAAACGCTCGCCGATCTCGGTGCCGATGTGATCAAGGTGGAGCGCCCCGGCGCGGGCGACGACACCCGCCACTGGGGGCCTCCGTACCTGAAGACGCCCGACGGCGCCGACACGCACGAAGCGGCCTACTACCTGTGCGCAAACCGCAACAAACGCTCGGTCACGGTCGATATCGCCACGCCCGAAGGCCAGAAGATCGTGCGCGACCTCGCCGCCACGAGCGATGTCGTGCTCGAGAACTACAAGGTCGGGCAACTGAAGAAGTACGGTCTCGACTACGAATCGCTCAAAGCCGTCAAACCGGATCTCGTCTACTGCTCGGTGACAGGCTTCGGCCAGACGGGGCCGCTTGCCGAGCGCGCCGGCTACGACTTCATCTTGCAAGGCATGGGCGGCTTCATGAGCATCACGGGCGAGCGCGACGGCTTGCCTGGAGGCGGACCGCAAAAGGCCGGCGTCGCGATCGCCGATCTGATGACGGGGATGTACGCCACCGTGGCCGTGCTCGCGGCGCTGGCCCATCGCGACCGCACGGGCGAAGGCCAGGCGATCGACATGGCGCTGCTCGACGTGCAGCTCGCCATGCTGGCCAACGTGGCATCCAATTACTTGGCGAGCGGCAAGGCGCCCCAGCGCTGGGGCAACGCGCACCAGAACATCGTCCCCTACCAAGCGTTCCAGACGAGCGATAGCTGGATCATCGTCGCCGTGGGCAACGACGGGCAATTTCGCAAACTCGTTGAGGTGGGTGGCCGGCCGGAACTCGCTGACGACGAGCGTTTCGCGACGAACCCCGAGCGCGTGCGCCACCGCGACCTGCTCGTGCCGATCGTCGCCGAGATGATCAAGACACGCGGCAAGCGCGAATGGATCGCAGCGTTGGAAGCGGCCGGCGTGCCCTGCGGGCCGATCAACGATCTGGCGGAAGTCTTCGAAGAAGAGCAAGTGCGCGCCCGCGGGATGCGCGTCGAGGTGCCGCATCCGAGCGGTGCGATGACGCCGCTCGTGCGCAATCCGATCCGCATGAGCGCGACGCCGCCCGAAGTGCGCAGCGCGCCGCCGACGCTCGGCCAGCATACCGACACCGTATTGCGCGAGGTACTCGGCTACGACGAAGCGGCGATCGCCGCATTGCGCGGCAAATCGGTGATTTGATTTCGATCGACAGATCCGAATCCAGGGCGGGCTAGGCGGCGAAGGACGCGAGATGCCGCCGCCCTTCCTCCCAGTCTCCAAGCCCGCTGTCCGCGTTGATATGCCCCCGCGGCCCGATCTGCACCAAGCGGCTGCCCCATGCGCGCGCGCAGCGTTCGGCGAATGCGAGCGAGCCGTACGGATCGTCGCGGCTTGCGATGACGATCGAGGCGAACGGCAGCGGCGTGAGCGCCAGTTCTTCAAAGCCGGTCGCATCGCGCGGGAACGCCGGGCAGCTCGGGTCGGGCGGCGCGACGAGCAGGGCGCCCGCGATCTTTTGCAGTTGCGCCGGCCGCGCGTGGCGCAGCGCCCAATAGGCCACCGTCAGACAGCCGAGGCTATGCGCCGCGAAGCTCAGCGGCCCGTGAGGCTCGGCCGCAACGGTGTTATCGAGCGTATCGCACCAGGCCTCGCGCACGGGACGATCCCAATCGGGCATCGCCACGCGTACGAAAGACGGATCGAGCGCTTCCCAACGCGTTTGCCAGTGGCCGGGGCCGGAGTTCGCATATCCGGGCAGTACGAAAGCCTTCTGATTCATGGGGCGTCGCGGGCAAGGGCGGTCGAACGGTTAGAGGGTCGAGCGCGTAGTATAAGCGCCGGATCGTCGGGCCCTTTGTCCGCCATGGCCAAGCGAAAGCCCGCCTGCGCTTGCTTTAGGTAGAATGATCGGATTGCCGCGGGCCCGCCCCGTGTACTTTCCGCCGATTTCCGACTTTCGCATGAACAACGATCGCAACGACGCTCTATCGGCTTCGCCGTCCAATTTCATTCGCAACATCATCGATGAAGACAACCGCACGGGTAAATGGGGCGGCCGCGTCGAAACGCGCTTCCCTCCCGAACCGAACGGCTATCTGCATATCGGCCATGCGAAGAGCATTTGCTTGAACTTCGGCGTCGCGCGCGATTACGGCGGCGTCTGCCACCTGCGCTTCGACGACACGAACCCCGAAAAGGAAAGCATGGAGTACGCCGATTCGATCGTCGACGCCGTGCGCTGGCTCGGCTTCGATTGGGAGAAAGACGGCAGCTCGCATCAGTACTTCGCGAGCGACTACTACGACAAGCTCTATCGCTATGCGGAGTTGTTGATCGAGCGCGGCAAGGCTTACGTCGATAGCCAAACGGCCGATGAAATGCGCGCGAATCGCGGCTCGTTGACAGAACCGGGGAAGAACTCGCCCTACCGCGATCGCACGGCCGAGGAAAACCTCGATCTGTTCCGCCGCATGAAGGCGGGCGAGTTCAAGGACGGCGAGCATGTCTTGCGCGCGAAGATCGACATGGCTTCGCCGAACATGACCATGCGCGACCCGGTGCTCTATCGGATTCGCTTCGCGCATCATTACCGCACGGGCGATACGTGGTGCGTCTACCCGATGTACGACTACGCGCACTGCATTTCGGATGCGATCGAGAACATCACGCATTCGCTCTGCACGCTCGAATTCGAGGATCATCGCCCGCTTTACGACTGGGTGCTAGGCGAGTTGGCCGAGGCCGGCGTCTTCACGCGGCCGCTGCCGCAACAGATCGAATTCTCGCGGCTGAACCTCACCTATGCGATCACGAGCAAGCGCAAGCTGCTGCAGCTCGTGACCGAAGGCCATGTCGAAGGTTGGGACGACCCGCGCATGCCGACGATCGTCGGGGTGCGCCGTCGCGGCTTTACGCCCGAAGCGATCCGGCTCTTTTGCGACCGCATCGGCGTGACGAAGGTCGATTCGTGGATCGATATGAGCGTGTTCGAAGGCGCGCTGCGCGACGATCTCGACGAAAAGGCACCGCGCACGGCGGCCGTGCTCGAACCGCTCAAGCTCATCATCGATAACTTCCCCGCCGATCTCGCGGAGCCCTGCTCGGCGCCGGTGCACCCGCACCACCCCGAGCGCGGCCAGCGCAATTTCCCGCTCTCGCGCGAATTGTGGATCGAGCGCGAAGACTTCATGGAAACGCCGCCGAAGGGCTACTTCCGGCTGTTCCCGGGCAACAAGGTGCGGCTGCGCTACGGCTATGTGATCGAATGCACGGGTGCGGACAAGGACGAGAACGGCAACGTTGTCGCCGTCCATTGCAACTACTTCCCGGACAGCAAGTCGGGCACGGACGGCGCGAAT
>JBQCDS010000163.1:0-4876 GCA_051961035.1 Trinickia sp.
TCACGCGGATTGGAAATTGTGGCTCGAGCGTGCTGGCGCGGTAAGCGTCGATGCCAACGTGGGGCCGACGTTTCAGTCGCTCGACCTTGCCACGAGCGCCGCGATGCAGGGATTTGGCGTCGCGATCGGCGATCGGACGCTCGTCGGCGAAGACATCGCGAGCAACCGGCTCGTCATGCCTTTCGAATTGGCGGTGGAGACAGGCTCACGCTACTATTTTGTTCACCCCAAATGCGTTGCGCAGCAGCAGAAGGTGAAGCTGTTCAGCGAGTGGATCATGTGCGATGGAAAGACGTAGCAGCACAGGCCAAGGATTGCACGTCTCACGGGTTTACGCTCATTTAGATGACCGGCTGGCATTCCGTTATAGATGCTAAGCGCCATTGTGCGCGATGGGCACGCAAAAATTGGAAACGCCAACGTTTGCGCGCATTGAATCGGCGCTAACGGCGCGCGATGACTCCTAGCACCGGCGGGTATTGCCCGTTCGTCAGGGCGTCGCTAATCATTGATAACCTGGCCCTGCCAGCACTATGCCAACCTCTCAGCTCGTATCAGGCCACGCCCAGGTTCGGAAAACCGGGTCAAACGCTAGGGAGAAGAAGTCGACGAACCCCACGCGTAGCGATATCGCAGAACTCGAAAGGACGGTGAACACCCTTGTCCGGCGTCCAACGTTGATCCGACGTGAATACTGGAGATCGGTGGTCGAGCGCCTGCTAGCGTGTAGTGACATTACGCTCGGAGACCGCGAGCGACTCAACGCATTACATCACCTGCTTCAGGAGACCACGGAGGAATGCGGCGCTCACTTCAATTGAGTTGCCGGCTCGTGGGGAGCTGAAGAAACAAGGACAAAGCCCCGCGCCTTTCGCGCTGCCTTTAATGTTGTGCCGCACTGGTCGTGATCCGCGCGATGTCGACACCGACGCGCCCCGCACCCTCTTTCTCCGCGATCTGTTTCAAGCGCGCCTTGAGCGCAGCCAGGTAAGCCGCATGCGGTTCGACGTCGGGGCGCAAGGTCTCAAAGAGCGCTTCGGGCGTGACGACAAGAACCAACATCTCGGTTCCAAACGGTTTGCCGATGATCCACTCGCCCGTCTCGCCGATCGTGGCGGTGTAATGAGGCGGCGCTTGATTGTCCTTCGCCCGATGGCTGGGCACGAGGTGCACCACGTTGCCGTCGAGTGCGTAGTAGTCGACATTGACGTAAGACTCGTAGCCCGGTGTCGTGATATTCACCACGAGCGGGTTTCCCTCGGTCAATTGCCCGTTGGGCGCTTTGGTACGTATCGACGTACCCGCCGCGACGCTTCCCGCTTGATGTGTCGATATCCAGTAAGGCGCGAATTCCGACACCACATCGCAGTTGATCGCGCTGATCGGCTGGAGATCGAGATTCATGGCGCCCGTTCCGACGACGGGCGCCAGCGCAGCGCGCAGCCGCGCGACGCCCACGCCCTGCTCGACATAGCCGCGTAGCTGCACCGTCGATGCCGAACCGTCGATCGCAGCGCTAATCGCCGCGCACGGCTGCGCCGCGAGCACCGGCAAGACCGCTGCGAGCGACAGCGGCGCCTGCGGTGGTGATCGTGATGGTGATGATGGCACCGGAGCATGTCGGCTGCCGGGTGACCATCCGTGGTAGCCATACCAAAGTGCCGCAACCGCAACAAGCGCACCGATCGCGATACCGCCAACCTTCATCGCAGAGCGGTTGACGCCGACGCCGGAGCGTGCCGGCACCGCGTGCGGCGCTTGCTGCGGCGACCGCACCGGCTTCGGCGGCGGCTGCGGTTTCGGCGCCCGCGGCTGCTCCGATGCCTCTGACACACGCGGAGCAGAAGGCTGCGGCGCATGCACCTTCACGCCCATGCCCTCCAAAAATCGCTCAACGCTGGGCGTGCGCGTGGCACGATCAAGCGATAGGGCCTCGGAAAGCGCCTTCCATTGCCGGCGGTTGAGGTTCTTCGCACGCTCCGGCTGCCGTTTCGCGGCGCGTGCCTCGATGGACGACATGCGATTGAACGGATGATGGCCCGTGAGCAGTTCGTACGTCACGCAGGCGAGGGCATACACGTCGTCCCTGGGATCGGGCTCGCGATGCTCGAACATCTCCGGGCTCGCGTAGGCGGGCGTGATTCCGCCAAGTGTCGCCGGATCGAATACGGTGACATCGTTCTCGTCATCGCCGCGCGTGAGCGCGCGCGCAATGCCGAAGTCGATCACCTTCGCTTCGCCCGCGGCGGTGAGAAACACATTGGCCGGTTTGAAGTCGCAGTGCACGAAGCCGCGCTCATGTGCATAGGCCAGTGCCCGCCCCATACCCGCGATAATCGGCAGTGCCTGGTCGAACGGCATGCCCGTGAAGCCGGGTTCGCGCAGCATCTTGCTGAGCGGGTTGCCCGAGAGGTATTCCATCGTGATGTAGACGATCGGGCCATCGCGATCGAAATCGTAGACGGTCACGATGTTGCGATGGGCGAGCGTCTGCGCTTTGCGCGCCTCGCGTTGCAACGCGATGAGCGAGGTCGGCTGACCGCGGAACTGCACGTTGAGCACTTTGATCGCGATATACGGCATGCGATCGGCTGCCTCGAGCTTGCGCAGATCAAGCGCCTTGTAGACGGTGCCCATGCCGCCTACGCCAAGACATTCTTCGAGCACGAAGCGCCCGTTCAACGTATCGCCGATGCCTTTGACGTGCACCTGGGCATCGTTAGCCGTCACGTCTGGTGCCGGCCCGTGGGAGGCGGACGCAGGGGCGACCTTTACGCGCGTTTCATCACTGAAGTCCTCATGCGCACTCGTGAACCGTTCGATGTGCCGCACCAACTCGGTGTAGACCGCGTCGGGCAGTGGCTCTTTCGTCTGCGTCTCGTCTAGTGTTTCCCGCAGACGCTCGCAGTTGGCGAAGTCCAGAGCGAGCTCGCGATCGATGCGCGCAAAGAAGGCTTCATGTGAAAGCGCCCCATTTCGGAAGGTTTGAATCAGCTCAGCCAGGCTCGCCATACGTGCGCCTCTCAGGCTTCGAACAACGCATTTGAACCAACTTGACGCGACCGCTTCCCCCCGTATTCTTCGCGAGCGCAAGGCCGCTTTGCGATCGATACTAGTCTGCGCAGAGGCCGTTCGCAATCAGTGCAGAACACACTGTGCGAAGGCACCCGTACCAGTCGCATGCAATCCAACATCCCCCTTCGTTGTGTTGGCTACGGACCATCAGCCGAAGGCCCCGATACGCGGTCCCGTCCGTCTTCACTCAGCGGCGTGAAAAAGCCCAATCCCTTACGCCGTGGGCCTCTGCGCCCCGCCAATCACTTCGCTGTGCGCGCATGGCACACCCTATGCAGTATGAGGTCCGAGCCCGCAACACTTGCAGCTCACTTTTCAAGCTCAATGCTTACCTTTACTGGAGAAATGCCATGACCTCGCTCAAAATCGAAAACCTCGACCTCGCCAAAGACCTCGACAGCCGCGCCATGTCCGCCGTACGCGGTGGCATGCTGGGCTGCTTCCCGCTCGTGCCCTACGTGCCCGTCAATACCACGGATACGACGAACTTCAACGCGCAGCAACTGATCGGCCAGACGAACAGCATCGTCAGCAACAACGGCAACAACGTCGCCTTCGCGAGCGGCATCACCTCGACTTTCAAGCCCTCGCAGACGGCGACCAACACGATCAACTTCTAAATGCGCTTCCAAGCTGCCGCGGGGCCTTTCAGGCCTCGCGTGCCGCAAACACGCGCAAGCAAACCGTTACCGGAGAAGCGCCATGTCATCTATCACGATTCACGAACTACCGCCGGGCTCCGAACTCGACCGCAAGGCCATGTCGAAGATCCGCGGCGGCACGAATTCCTGGCTCGCAGGTCTGGGCCCCATCGCCAACGTCAATGTCAGCGTGGGCCAAAACATCGAACAGAATCAGGCTATCGTCGTCAACGCGCTCAATAACAACACACTCATCGGCGCCGGCTTGGGCCCGTTCAAGCTGGATCTCAGTCCTTCGCAGTCTGCCAATACGGGCTTCTCGCTCTAAGCCATCACTCACGCTTGGCCCCCCAATCGAGGCTTCACCGCCTCGATTGCCTTTTGGTGCGAACGCGCGCGCCGCCTCCTATACTGAATCGAACGTCACCCATTACTCGTCGCCTAGGTGGATCTGCATCTTTGCGTCGTTTGCGTCATCTCTCTCTATTTTTTTCATCGCGCGGAGTGTCCATGGCCACGCTCGTCATTCACGATCTACCTGAAAGCCTCGAACTCGACCGGCAAGCGATGGCCGCCATTACAGGCGGTGCGATGGTCCAGGCCCATCACATACTGTTCGAACGTCGGCACACGTTGACCGGACTTCCCCGGACAGGCTTCGCGCACTCGAGCGCTCGCACTAACGCGCAGGGCGCATCGAGCGGTGAACAGCCCGAATCGACGATAGGGACAACGCTCCTGCGCTGAGGCGACCGGTGCGCAAGACGCTGCGCACGCCGCGCCCTACGCAGCGAGACGCGACATGGCAGGCCGAGTGGCCGTGGGCGGAAAGACACACCACGACCCGTCGTTGTGGCGGAAGAAGAAGATGGCAAGCGTCCCCGTGGCATGCGCCGTTTCGACGCGGATATAGCGATGCCGCGCGTGAAGCATGCGGCCGATGTGCGTCACGCGCGCTGGGACCGACGCGGTGGGCGCGAGCCACTTGTCGACGAGCTGGCGAAGCGATGAGGCTGCGGACAATTGGGCGGGGCTCATGTCGATTCTCCGGCTCGGTGGGTGGGTCCGATGAAAATGCCTTTAAACGGCCAGCGCTGCGAAACCCCTGGCGCCATTGCCGGTGCGATGCGGCGGCTACCTGCATCGCATGGGTTTGCCTC
>JBQCDS010000164.1:0-2743 GCA_051961035.1 Trinickia sp.
TGGATCTTGCCAACGTCCTGAATAAGTACATCGGCGAGACCGAAAAGAACCTCGCGCGACTGTTCGATCGAGCCGCTGACATGAACGTCGTCCTGTTTTTCGACGAGGCGGAAGGCCTCTTCGCCAAGCGGAGCGACAGTCGCGACGCGAATGATCGGTTCGTCAATCTGCAAGTGGGGTACATCCTGCAACGGATAGAGACTTATCGCGGGCTTGTCGTTCTCGCGACTAATTTGCTCGGCAACATCGATAAGGCGTTTCTGCGCCGCTTTCGGTTTGTCATCGAATTTCCATTTCCGGCTCCCGCGGAGCGCAGGCTGCTTTGGCAGAATGCGTTTCCGCGACAAACACCGCTCTCTGAGGATATCGACTTCGATCTGCTTGCACATAGAGCGGTGCTGGCGGGTGGCAGTATCCAAACCGCTGCGTTGAGCGCTGCGATGAATGCTGCGCAGGAAGGCTTGCCCATCTCGATGCGGCACGTCGCACGAGCGGTGAAGCGCGAATATGCGAAGCTCGGCAAACTCTTTAGCGGCGATGATCTTGACGTGTCTTCCCAAACTTGACTGAGCGTTCATTGCAAGCCGCTGCGTTGATCTTTGGAGGGGCATAATGTTGAACGGCCGCGTACATCCCCCCAAATCATGCTTCCCTCACTCGACACCGCCCGATTGTTGATACGAGAGCGCACGCTCGACGATCTCGAATCGTGCCTGGACATGGACCGTGACCCCGAGGTCACGCGCTACATCGCCGGCCCTTGGCGAGACCCTGTCGCTCATCGGCAATTCGTCGTGCACCGCATCACGCGGCCATACCCGCCTGGCCTCGGCTACTGGAGCATACGCGAACGAACCGATCCGGATCGCTTCATTGGTTGGGTGTTGCTGATTCCGGATCACGGCGTGGGCCCCGATGTTGAAATCGGATGGCGGCTCGTTCGCTCGGCGTGGGGGAAGGGCCTAGCGAGTGAGGCGGCAGGAGCCTTGGTGCGCCACGCGTTCGAAACGATGCGGCTACCGCGTGTTATCGCCGATATCGCGCCCGACAACCACGCTTCGCAGCGCGTGGCGCGAAAGCTCGGTATGCGGTGGGTCGGCTACGACACGAGCGATGGTGCGCGATACGAACGGTATCGGCTGCTGCGTGCGGACCTGTGAATCGTGTATCCATCCTTATCGATGCCGCAAAAATCCGAGGCTTTCCTACTAAGTAGGCCGACGGTTGATTGAGCGTCACCTCACGTGCAATGAGCGGGGAATCGACGAGCACGGACAGGTCGTACCGAGATACGTTAACGGTCGAGCGGTGAAGTCGATCAACGAACTCGGGGGCGAGCATGGGCGAGGGGTACGTACCGACGAGGGTCCGATACTTCGGTGGCATGTATTTGTGCACGGCGGACTTTCAGACAGAACAGACCTACCATCGGTACGCGCGGGAACTGCTCAATAGCGGCATATTTACCCCAGGTGTCGTTGAAGGCCTGACCGTGGCGTTGGATGGCGATGCGTTGCCCACGCAGGCAACGGTCTCGCCGGGGCGCGCACTCGATGATGGCGGCCGGCTGATGGTGCTTGCCGACGATGCGCAGGTTCCGCTCGACGCTCTAGTAAGCGGTCATATCTACTCGATCATCGTCAACTACGATGAAGCGAACGATGACCCGCCTGGCGACAAAGCGACGCGCACCGTTGAAAAACCGAATGTCCAATTAGTGGCTCGGCCGCCGGCGGCCGGCGAAGTGTTGCTAGCGTCTCTTTCGCTCGTGGACGGAAAGATTGCGATCGATTCGGCTTGGGGCAGTCAAGGAACGCGGCGGCACGCCGGTGCGATTCTTGGTTCGATCGAATTTCCATTGGAGGCCGTTGCAGTCCCGCATCTGCTATTGCCGCCAGACCCGACGCCGATATCGATCGCCGCGCGCGGTTACGCCACAGGGGACTCGCCGGTCCTTGAGATCACCGCGCCTTATATCGCCCTTTACGGGAACGTATCGGCCAGCGGCTCGCTCAGCGTCGATCAAATGACGGTGAAAGATCTAACCGTGACCGAAGAGGCGACGGTTGACGGGCCGCTGTCGGTGGATGGCCCGCTGAACGTAACGGACGGGGCCGCGACGGACACGCTCGTGGTGGGCGGCGGCGCGTTGACTTCAGGATCTGTTCTGACGGTCAATGGTGTGAGTTCGTTTATGGGCAACACCACCATAGGCGGGCAGTTAGACGTGACTGAAACGCTCGAAGCAGGCGGACTAGTCACGGCCAGTGCGGGGCTGAGTGTTGCAGATGGAGCCGCGACGGATACGCTCGTGGTGGGGGGCGGGGTTTTGACTTCCGGCTCCGTGCTGACGGTCAATGGCAGTGCCGATATCAGTGAGGGGTTAGCCGTTACGGGAACGATCACAGCCGGCGCGTTATCGATCGACGGCGCCTTGGACGCCGACAGCCTGAAAGTAAAAGATCTCACCGTGACCGACCAAGCGACGGTCGACGCCCCGCTGATGGTGGACGGAAAACTGACTGTGACCGATGGCGCCATGACGAACACACTCGTCGTGGGGGGCGGGAGCCTGAGTTCGGGATCCGCGCTGACGGTTGCTGGGGCCAGTGCGCTCGATGGCAAGGCAACGATAACGGGGAGCCTAACCGTTAGCGAAACGGTCACAGCCTCCGGAAAGGTAACGGCTAATGCGGGGGTCGCGACGAACGCACTCGTCGTGGGGGGCGCAAGCGCCACGTTT
>JBQCDS010000165.1:0-3448 GCA_051961035.1 Trinickia sp.
GGCCAAGTGGTCTTTGCGTTGTCCGAAGCGCTGGTAGTGGAGTTCCTCAGAGAGCCACTCGGATCGGTACGTCTGGATCTTTCGCACGCGCAATTTTGCGCCATCACTGCGATCGAAGCGCTGGACCGGATCGTCAACAAATTCGCCGGAACGGGGTTGCTGTTGACCTTATAGGCGTAAACGAGCCAGCGCTACGCGCCGAGTGGCAAGCCAGTGGATCGTTCAAACCGCGGACTGTATGATTGCGCTCATTGCAACAAGGGCGTCGCGGTCCGAAAACGCTCGCATGGTGTGCGCCGCGGGCGAGAATCCATGCGCACGCAGCCGCCATCGCCAGTCGGCGCCGCGTTCGAGCCACAGCGTCGTCATAGGCTATCGGCCAAATGCGACGCTCCCTGCGAACTGTTTCGCCGGCATCGGAGGAAACCATGTTCGACAAGGCGCTGCGCATCGAGGGCGGCCCCGACTGGCATTACGTCCACGTCTACACCGACAGCCCGCTTATCGCATTTGCGCTCGTCGCCGCCCTGTTGCTCGCCATTCTGCTCGCGAGCGCGATCTGCTACTACGTGACGCGGTTGATCGTGCGAGTCGTCGTCGGCCGCCTTGCTCGCCAGCCTCAGCGCAAATGGCTACGTGCCGCCGAGTCTCACAAGGTGTTCGATCGCCTCGCGCCGCTCGTGCCCGCCTTGATCCTCTATGCGTCCGCGCCCCTGCTCACCGGGCTCACAGTCCCGCTGGTCGCGGCGCTCGGCCATCCACTGGCAGTGCTCGCGGCATGCTACATGGTGTACACGCTGCTGCGCGCTGCGCTGGCGCTCCTCAATAGTGTCGGCGAGCGCTACAGTCACTTTCCCTCGGCAAGCGAGCGGCCAATCAAAAGCTTTTTGCAGACGGCAACCATCGCGCTCTACGTAGTCGCGCTGATCGCGGGGATCTCCGTATTGCTGGAACGCTCCCCTGCCTACTTTCTCACCGGCCTGAGCGCAATGACGGCGCTTCTGATCATCATTTTTCGCGACTCGCTGCTCGGCTTCGTGGCCAGCATCCAACTCGCCGCATACGACATGGTGCGGGTGGGCGACTGGATAGAAGTGCCCGGCTTCGTCGCCGACGGCACCGTGATCGACATCGCACTGAACACGATCAAGGTCCAGAACTTCGACAAGTCGATCGTGATGCTGCCGAGCCACGTTTTGCTCACGAACAGTATGAAAAACTGGAGAGGGATGACGGAGGCGGGCGCTCGACGCATCAAGCATGCGATACATTTCGATGCCGAGACCGTCCGCTTTCCAGACGACGCACTGCTCGTTCAACTGCGCAATCATGTTGACACGCCGTTAGCGGAAATTGCGCCGGGAGACACCCGGCGTCGCACCAACCTCGGTCTGTACCGCCTCTATCTGAGTGCATACTTTCGCGATCATCAAGCGGTTCGCCAGGACATGCCGATCGTCATCCGCCAGGTGCAATCGACGCAGCCCGTCGTCGCGCTCGAGATATTTCTTTACGTCGACGAGACACGCTGGGAACCGTACGAAAACCTGCAATCGGACATGCTCGATCACGCTTACGGGCAAATTCCGCTGTTCGGGCTGCGTTGCTGGCAGGAAGAAAGGCCGTCGACGCGGCAGTTGTGATCCGCCAAACCGGAAAGGCCAGCGATTCGCTGGCCTTATCGATCTTCCGCCGAAGTTGCGCGACGAAGGCCGGCAGCCTCATGGGCTGCCCTCTCGCGCTACTGCGTGCTGACTCCAAACATCGTGCTCAAGTTGACGCCGAACAGATTCTCGAACGCTATCTGCGGCCGCGTCTTGCCCGGCGCCAGTACGTTGATACCGTCAAGCGCTTGCGAAAGCGCGTTGCTGGCGTCACTGTTGATTTTTCCTCCACCGTGCGCGTTCGCAGTCTGTTGCAGTTGCGCACCGATCGCAGCCGCATCCCCTTTGCTCAGTGTGCCGCTCGTCACGGCGTCGGCCAGCGTGTGCGCCGCGGCATTGCCATCGCCATGCGACAGCGACTGGACGAAGGACTCGAAGCGCGCCGGGTCTTTCTCATTGAAGTTTGCCATGGCGTTGCCTTCGTCGGCCATCTGCAATCCCTTGCCGTCGGCAACGAGATCGCCAGTGCAGTTCGGCGCGGAGGGCGTTGTGGCGCCCGCCGCCGAACCGCCCGGCGAGTAGCCCGTCGAGCCGCTCGAGTCGTCGGTTCCATCGCTCCCATCGGGCAGCGCGCCCGTATTGCCCGTTCCGCCCGTTCCGCCCGTTGCGTTACCCGCCGCGCCCAGGCCCCCTTGCGCCGCCCATTGAAAATTGCCCACGCCCGACAGGCCGTCCGCGCCGGCCACGTCGTGCGTCTCGATCTGCTGGTAGGCGCCCGGATTGGCAAGCATGGTCTGAGCGGCTTGCTGTACCGTCGAAGGCGTGGCGCCATCGGCGTTGTTCGCCAGGTTGTACAGCGAGTTGACATCCTCTGCGTTGATGCCGTGCTGCCCCATGTACGAGGCGAGAACACCCGCAGCGTTTTGCATCGTCATGGGAGCCGCACCACCCGATGCCCCGCTACCGCCATTCGTGTCGCCCATGCCACCCGTGTCACCTGCGCCGCCCATGCCATCCGTACCGTCCGCGCCATCGGTGCCGCTTTGCCCGTTCTGCCCTTGGTCGAGCAACTCGCTAACGATGCGGATCATTTGCCTGAGCAAGCCGAGCACCGAGCTGTCCGACGAATTGTTCGTCGAGCCCTGCGAGCACCCGATGGAATTGCTGATGCAGTTCGTCATTCCTACGCCGCTGACGTCCATGATGTGTCCTCTCTGTCGGATAAGTGTTTGCGTGACCGTGGGTGGGTACAACAGGGCAAAACCGTCTATGTTTGCTCTCACTGCTTAAGCGCTCCCGTCGAAACCGGGCTGACACGCCAACTAACGTCAGTCGCTATGTCTTCGTCAGCTGCAATCTCGCCATCAAAAGCGCGCGGCGGCCAAAGGCACGGCCACGTCATGCCTCGCGGCCGACATGCCCGCCATGGCGGTGCCTGACGATTAGTCTCTTGCATCGGATCGGTTTTCGCCGCCACGATGCGAATGAATCGATCGCGGTGCGAAGCCTCGATGAAGCGCTTGCATGTTCGCCACACGGGCGATATCGGAGGCGCGGGAATGCGAAAGGGCGCGCGAAGGCGCGCAATCAATGGTAGGTGGTCTTGGACGAGCGCAGTCTCGTCAATGCGCCGCTTTTGAAGCGGAACCAGCCTTCCGAACTTTGTAGCACCACTTCGTCGCGTTGCCAAAAAACGCGTTTGATCTTCATGCGCTTACCGAAGCGCTGAACAAGCGGCGGATCGCTGCGCAAATCGTACAAGACCGGACCGTGATCGGTTTGCACAAGCGTGCGCCCAACGGTGTGGTCAGCACCCTCAGTGTCATCGAAATGCGCGAGCGCGT
>JBQCDS010000166.1:0-3530 GCA_051961035.1 Trinickia sp.
GGCTCTTCGCGCACATGGGGGCGCGTGATCGACGCGCTGCCCGATGGCTATCGAAGGGTGGCGTACGACCATCGCGGATGGGGCGACTCCGAGGCGCCGGCTGGCGGCTATACGATCGGCGATCTGGCCGACGATGCGCAAGGCGTCATCGCCGCGCTTGGCTTGCAGAGGTATGTCATCGTCGGTCATTCGATGGGGGGGAAGGTGGCGCAATGCGTTGCCGCGCGGCGTCCGAACGGGCTGGCCGGCGTGGTGCTCGTGGCGCCGTCTCCGCCCGAGCCCATGGCGCTTACCGACGCGCAGCGGGCGCAAATGGCCGGCGCGTACGACTCGCGCGATTCGATCGAGTTCGTGCTCGATCACGTGTTGACCGCACAGCTGCTGTTTGGCGAGGCGCGCGAACAAGTTATCGCCGATAGCCTGCGCGGCGCACCGCAAGCGAAGGCCGCGTGGCCCCATGCCGCGATGAAGGAAGACCTCCGTTCGGTGGTGACGCGCATCGACGTGCCCGTTCTCGTCATCGCGGGCGAGCATGACCGCGTCGATAGCCCCGATACGCTGCGTGAGGCGTTGCTGCCTCATATCTCGACGGCGTCCATGGAAGTCGTGCCGGGCATCGGGCATTTGTCGCCGCTTGAAGCGCCCGATCAATTGGCCTCGCTGATCGCGGGCTTCGCTCGTTCGCTCGAAGCGGACGAGACGGCTCCGGCCTTCGTGCCAAAGGCGTTCGATGCCGCGCTGAACGCGGGCAACTTGGAAGGCGTGCTGTCGCTGTTCACCGACGACGCAACGATGCAAATGACTGACGGCGAAGTGCTTGCGGGAAGCAAAGCCGCGTTGCGCGATCGGTTCCGTGGCCTGCTCGCGATGCAGCCGCACATTCGCAACACGGTGCGACGTTCGCTCGTGAGCGGCGATATCGCGCTCGTGGTGATGGACTGGACGCTGAAGCTTACGTTGCCCGATGGCAAGCAAGCGACCGAAAGCGGCACGGCTACTCAGGTGATGCAGCGGCACGAGAGCGGGACATGGCGGCTCAGGATATCGAATCCGTTGGGCGTCGCTTAAATAGTCGGACAGGCCCGTCCGTTTTACTCGCTGCATTCTCGACGCATGGGCGGTATATTTCGATCCGTTCGCGAGAAGCGAAACCCAAGGAGACACCGCACCATGACCGACGATCGAATCGAAGCACCGGACCCGACGGCAGTTCGTGTTGCGCTGTGGCGCGCGATGCATGTTCAGGTCGACGCGCCGCCGCACGTCCTCGAAGATGAAATCGGGCTAAAGCTCGTCGCGCTCGACGAATCGTGGCGCGAGCGCCCCGACATGCATCCCGAGGGCACGCGCGGCTATCGTGCTTCGATCGTCGCGCGGGCACGTTACGTCGAAGACTTGGCGATCGGGCAAGCCGCGCAGGGTGTGACGCAATACGTTCTGCTTGGCGCGGGCCTCGATACGTTTGCCCAACGCCGACCGGACGTCGCATCGAATCTAGCGGTATTCGAAGTCGATCAGCCGTCGGTGCAGCGATGGAAGCGCCAGCGGTTGATCGACATTGGCCTCGGCGTGCCGGCTTGGCTGCGGTTCATCCCGGTGGATTTCGAAGCGGGCGAGTCGTGGTGGGACGAGCTACTGCGCAGCGGCTTCGATGCGAGCCGCCCGGCGCTCGTTTCGTCGACAGGCGTGTCGATGTATCTGACGCGCGAGGCGATCGTGGCGATGTTGCGTCGCGTCGCCGCGCTACCGAAGGGCTCGACGTTCGCGATGACATTCCTGCTGCCGCTCGAACTGCTACCGCCCGAGGATCGGCCTCGGCACGAAGCGGTGTACGAGCGGGCACGCGCGGCAGGTACGCCCTTCATCAGCTTTTTCACGCCCGAGCAAATCGTGGCGCTTGCACAGGAAGCGGGCTTCACGCACGCGCGTTACGTATCGTCGCACGATCTGACGCAGCGCTATTTCGCGGGCCGTGCCGACGGGTTGCGGCCGGCCGAGGGAGAGGCGTTTCTCGTAGCGGGCATGTAGAACCGGACATGAGCGGCGTTCGCTCGCTACTTCGTTGGGGCCACGGGCAAACGATCGTAGCCTTTGACGCGATACACGACGAACGATGCCGCCCAAGCGCAGATAAACACGCCGATGATGACGAAACCGAGGTTGTTGAAGTTATCGTTCAGCGTGCCGATGAAGCGCCAGAATCCGCCTTGCAGCGCAAACCGATTGGAAAGCAGTCCAAGTGTCTCGATGCCGCCGATCAGCAACGCCACGACAACCGACACGAGCGTGATCGTGAGGTTGTAGTAAAGCTTGCGGATCGGGCGGACGAACGCCCAGTCGTACGCGCCCAGCATCAAGACGCCATCCGTCGTATCGACGAGCGACATCCCGGCGGCAAATAGCACCGGAAAGACGAGCACGATGCCGATCGACACGCCCTGCGACGCTTGGCTCGCGGAAAGCCCGAGCAGGCTGACTTCGGTGGCCGTGTCGAAGCCAAGGCCGAACAAAAAGCCGAGCGGCAGCATCCAGACCGGCTTCGAGACCAGGCGAAACATGGGGCGAAACAACCGCGCGAGTAGCCCGCGGTTGCCCAGCAGCAGATCGAGATCGTCGTCGTTGTAGGGCAGGCCGCAACGCACGCGGTTGAATGCGTTCCATACGCCGCGCAGGATGACGATGTTCATCGCGGCGACCAAAAACAGGAACAGCGCGGAGACGCTCGTCGAGATGATGCCGCCGAACGCCTTCCAACCTTCGACGCGGTGCTGCAAAGCAGCGGCCGTCACCGCGACGGCCGCCGCCACGGCGAGCACGACCATCGAGTGCCCCAGCGCGAAGAAGAGCCCGACGGTAACCGGCCGTTGCCCGTCTTGCATCAACTTGCGCGTGACGTTATCGATCGCGGCGATGTGGTCTGCATCGACGGCATGACGAAGGCCGAAGCCATATGCAAGCAAGCCGGTGCTCAGCAAGAGCGGATTCGCATGAAACGCGACGAAGGCCCAGATCCAAGCACCGACGTTCAATACCGCCAGGACGCCGTAGATGGCGATGACACGTCGGCGTAAGCTGCTTTCACGTGCGGCCGTCGGCAAAGCAAAGGACATACGAGCATCCCCAGATCGGTTTTTCTTGCAACGCTAAGCAACGCTGTCCCACAGCACGTCGAGGCGCACATGCTCGGCCACGACATCGGCAAGCGTCTCGATCGAGGCCAGCCTTCGAGCGTTGTAATCGACACGCACGGCATCGCGGGCACCCGCCCAACGAAGCAAGGCTTCGCATGCGTCGGGGGCATCGAATAAGCCATGCAGGTAGGTCGCGAGAATTTGGTCGTCTTCCGACATCGCGCCGTCGGCCCGCATGTCGCCGCCGCTTTCCAGCCGAAGGGCGGGGCGTGAAAGGGCGGCGCCCTGGGTCATGCCCATATGGATTTCGTAGCCCTGCACCGGCGCGCCGTCGCCCAATAAGAGCGTGCCGGCAGTATTGACGAGTTGTTTATGCGGCTCGAGCGTCGTGACGAAATC
>JBQCDS010000167.1:0-2385 GCA_051961035.1 Trinickia sp.
GCGACGTGGTTTGGGAAGCGACGTATAAGGCGTGGGGTGAGACGCGGGAGGTTATCGCCAAGGCATCGCGGGCGGCGGGGGTGGTGGCTAGGAATGTGATTCGGTTTCAGGGGCAGCAGGAGGATGCGGAGACGGGGCTGCGTTACAACCGGAATCGCTACTACGATCCGAGCAGCGGACGGTTCATCTCGATGGATCCGATTGGTTTGCGGGGCGGATTGAACCTGTATCAATACGCACCAAATCCGGTAGCTTGGATCGATCCACGTGGCCTTTCCAAACGTTGCCCGATGAGCACCCGCGGCCTGGGCAAGGCAACCGGGAGCTATTCGGCAATGAAGCCCGGCCCGTTGCCTGATGATTTGGCGGGAACCTTCGCGGGAGGGCGGTACAAGTCCGTGACGCTTGCTAAAGATACAGTACTGCACAGAGCTGGAACTGCTGACCGACCACTCGGCCAATTCTTTAGCCAAGAAGCGCCAACGGGCGTTTTGCAGACTCGGATCGACAAGGCCGTGTTGCCGACATGGCCCGGTGGAGGCACATCACCAATCGACACCGCCTTTGGCGTCAAGATTCCCGCTGGAACCCAAGTATTTGTCGGGGAGGTGGGGTCGCAGGGCGGCCATTACGTGGGCGGCACACAGCAAGTCGTTGTGCCGAAGCCTTGGACAATCGAAGGCGTTGAAGTCACACATTCATGCGGTCTTAAATGATGAACATCCAAAAAATCGAGTCGGTGCTCTCTAGGATGCGTGACTTATTGATCGCAGGAGCTATTAGCGATTGGGCGAGCGCGCTGGATGGCTGCAGGTCGGATTTATCGGTAGATCCTGTCAGTGTGCGCTCCCGCATTCTCGCTATGTACGGAGGCATGGGGTCGCTAAACGATCTCGTTCTTTACAGGAACGGGCAACCCATGGTCCGAGAGAACAACGAACTGGACGCTTTGCGAAGCGAACTCTATAGCCTTTGTCACGACACCCCATGAGGGATTCCGTCGGCGGGGTTGGGGCTAGTTTCAGGGGCAGCAGGTCGACGAAGAATCCGGGCTGCACTACAACCGGCATCGGTACTATGACACTACGACGGGCCGTTTCATTAGTCAGGACCCGATACGTCTTGCTGGCGGTTTCAATCTGTATCAATACGCGCCCAGCCCCATAGCCTGGATTGATCCGTTGAGCCTGAGTTGTTGCAACTGTCCCGACTGCGAACCTGGCGCCCTAGCAGCACGCCGAGGGCGGACTTACAGGTGAAAGTCCGTTTGTTTCTTGGACGCCAAATAAGGAACCCGCGCTAAAACATGCGAACAAGGATGGGCCGGGCGGCGTATTGCTGAGCGTCCCTCGCGGGGCTACCAACGAGGGCGATTCGTGGGCGTGGGGCTGGGCTCATATAAATGACTGGGGCGAAACAGAAATGCTGCAAACTGGGACGCGTACCGGGGTGCATGTTTCACGGGAGCGGTGCCTATGATCGGAAACATTAAACGGCTAGCGGCAATGCTCGGAGAACGTGAGCGCTCTGACGGGACCGAGGCGCTCGAGTCCGTCTTGACATCGCCCGAAGCAGTCGTAATCGCGGGGTACCCCCGATCGGACCGCGTATCGTTCATCCTCGACCGAGCGAGGATGCGCAAGGACAATTCTGAACGTCTCGGACTGCGCACCTTCGGTATTGAAAGCTTGATCGTCACACTAATCGCACTACCGCCTGATGCAAGCCTGGAAAACTATGGGGTGAAGAACGACGCATACACGGGATCATGCTTTGTGTTCGACGGCAAGCTCATTGGATGTGAGTTCGTCGAGCGGGGGCTCGCGCAGACGATCCCGTTTAGCGGCTAGCACGCCGAAACTCGGCCAGTTTCAGGGGCAGCAGGTGGATCCTGAAACGGGGCTGCATTACAACCGACACAGGTACTACGATCCGGCGGCAGGTCGATACATCAGCGGGACCCGATCGATCTTTCTGGCGGCTTCATCACCAGTACGCGCCGAACCCGATTCAATGGACTGATCCGCTCGGATTGTCGAGAGCTTGCTGCTGCAAAGGCTCCTACAGCGGAGCCAAGCAGGCGTCGCAATACCTTAAGGACGCAGGCGCGGTTCCGAGAGCACGGCGAAAAGAGATCATGGAATCGTTCGACGTCGGAACGATCAATATGCGAACGCTGGAGCCAGCGAGTACGGCCTGCGCTACTACGATGAAAGCAAAGCGTACGCGAAGGGCCGGTATTTGTTCGAGACGTTCCCAGCAACCCGTGAATCGTTGGCGGTCAGGCCCGAGTGGAACGATATGACCACGATTCAGCAATGGAAGGTTCGTGAAGGCGAGCCTATGATCGAGGGCCGGGCGTCAGCACAGGGTCCATGCCTACCA
>JBQCDS010000168.1:0-3137 GCA_051961035.1 Trinickia sp.
GGCAAAAAAGCGGCTCGCGTTAAAGAAAAAGGCGCTCGCGCGCCGTTTTCTTTTGCCGCACCGCCCCGCAGGCGCGTTACGCCTTCGGCTGCTCCGGCTGGCGCAGACGAATATGCAATTCGCGCAACTGACGCTCGTCCACGGCGCTCGGCGCCTGCGTCAGCAGATCCTGCGCACGCTGCGTTTTCGGGAATGCGATTACGTCGCGGATGGAATCGGCGCCGGCCATCATCGTCACGATGCGATCGAGGCCGAACGCGATACCGCCGTGCGGCGGCGCGCCGTATTGCAGCGCGTCGAGCAAGAAGCCGAACTTGGCCCGCGCTTCTTCGTCGCCGATCTTCAGCGCGCGGAAGACCTTCGACTGCACATCCTCGCGATAGATCCGTACCGAACCACCGCCGATTTCCCAGCCGTTCAACACCATGTCATACGCCTTGGCAAGGCAGCGGCCCGGATCGGTTTCCAGAAACTCGAGGTGCTCGTCCTTCGGGCTCGTGAACGGGTGATGCGCCGCCACGTGGCGCGCTTCTTCCTCGTCGTACTCGAACATCGGGAAGTCGACCACCCACAGCGGTTTCCAGCCCGCTTCGACCAAGCCGTTCACTTTGCCGAAATCGGAATGGCCAATCTTCAGGCGCAGTGCGCCGAGGCTGTCGTTGACGACCTTAGCGCGGTCGGCGGCGAAGAAAATGATGTCGCCGTCTTGCGCGCCCGTGCGCTCGAGGATCGCCGCGATCGCGGCGTCATGCAGGTTCTTCACGATCGGGCTTTGCAAGCCGTCGCGCCCCTTGGCGGCTTCGTTGACCTTGATCCAAGCCAGGCCCTTGGCGCCGTAGATGCGCACGAACTCCGTGTAGCCGTCGATGTCCCCGCGCGACAGCTCGCTGCCCTTCGGCACGCGCAACGCCGCGACGCGGCCGTCCTTCGTATTCGCCGGCGCGCTGAACACCTTGAACTCGACGTCCTTCATGGCGTCGGTCAGTTCGGTGAATTCGAGCTTCACGCGCAAGTCGGGTTTGTCGGAACCGAAACGCGCCATCGCCTCAGAGTACTGCATGACCGGGAAAGGATCGTCCAGCGCGACGCCGATCGTCTCGGTAAAGACATGGCGAATCATCTTTTCGAACAGATCGCGGATTTCCTGCTCGCTGAGGAACGACGTTTCGCAGTCGATCTGGGTGAACTCGGGCTGGCGATCGGCACGCAAATCCTCGTCGCGGAAGCACTTGACGATCTGGTAGTACCGATCGAAATTCGCCACCATCAAGAGCTGCTTGAACAGCTGCGGCGACTGCGGCAGCGCGAAGAACTGGCCGGCGTTCACGCGCGAAGGCACGAGGTAATCGCGCGCGCCTTCGGGCGTGCTCTTCGTGAGCATCGGCGTTTCGATGTCGATGAACCCTTGCGCGTCGAGATACTTGCGCACTTCCATGGCGACGCGATAACGCAGGCGCAAATTGTTCTGCATCTGCGGACGGCGCAGATCCAGCACGCGGTGCGTGAGGCGCGTCGTTTCGGAAAGGTTGTCGTCATCGAGCTGGAACGGCGGCGTAACCGACGCGTTCAGCACGGTCAGCTCGTGGCAGAGCACTTCGATCTTGCCGCTCTTCAAGCCGGCATTGACCGTCCCATCCGGGCGATTGCGCACGACGCCCGTGACGCGCACGCAAAACTCGTTGCGCACGCCTTCGGCGATTTTGAACATCTCGGCGCGATCGGGATCGCAAACGACTTGGACGAGCCCTTCGCGATCGCGCAAGTCGATGAAGATGACGCCGCCGTGATCGCGCCGGCGATGCACCCAGCCGCACAGCGACACGGTTTGGCCCAGCACATGTTCGGTCACCAGACCGCAGTATTCAGATCTCATCGACATGGTATTCGTCTTTCGTTTGCATTAGAGGGCAGCGCGTGCGGTTGCGTTGGGCCGGCACGGCGGCATTAAAGGGGCGGCTCGATCGGACGGCGCGCCGTCACATTCGCCGGCGATTGAGGGGCGACGACGCCCATCGAGACGATGTACTTGAGCGCGGCATCGACCGTCATGTCGAGTTCGACGACCTCGGCCTTCGGGACGATCAAGAAAAAGCCGGAAGTCGGATTCGGCGTCGTGGGCACGTAGACGCTCACGTGCTCGCTGCGCAAATGGTTGACGACATCTCCGCCCGGGCTACCGGTCAGGAACGCGATCGTATACGAGCCGCGCCGCGGGTACTCGATGAGCAGCGCCTTGCGAAACGCATTCCCGCTGCTCGAGAGCAGCGTGTCGGACACCTGCTTGACGCTCGTGTAAAGCGGGCCGACGATCGGAATATGCCGCAGGATCGCGTCCCACCACGTCACTAGCTTTTGACCGACGAAATTTTGCGTGAGCAGCCCGACGATGAACACGAATGCGAGGGTCAGCAGCGCGCCGAGCCCGGGCAAATGGAAGCCAAAGAGCCTTTCGGGTTGCCACGCCTCGGGCAACAGCAACAGCGTTTGATCCATCGTGCCGATGATGAGGCCCAGCACCCACAGCGTAATCGCCAAGGGTACGAGAACCAGCAGGCCCGTCAGGAACACGGATTTGAGCGTCGTCTTTTTCATGTATACCGCCAAAGAACCGCTTGGGAGGGAATCAGCGCTTGCGCATGCCGCCCCGCGCTTCCCAAGCTCGGGGCGTGCGACGACGGTCCGGCCCGCCCCGTCGCGCGCGCGGGCGAGGCGCGAGCGACGCGTCCCAGCGGCGTTCGCTTACGCGTCGGACGAAGCCGGCGCGCTCGTGCTGGCCGGCTGCGCGGAAGCGCTGTCCGGCTTCGACTCGGATTTCGCTTCCGGCTTCGTGTCAGATGTCGCCGCAGCCGCACCGCCCGATGCCGCTCCCTTCGCGCCGGTCGAGCCGCCGCGGAAATCGGTGACGTACCACCCCGAACCCTTGAGCTGAAAACCAGCGGCGGTGACTTGCTTGCGGAACGTATCCTTTTCGCACTGCGGGCACTGCGTCAGCGGCGCGTCGCTCATCTTCTGGAGCACGTCTTTCTCAAAGCCGCACGATTCGCAACGGTAGGCGTAGATCGGCATGATTCTCTTCCCGACTATTTCCGACAAAAAAACGGTTAAGCGCTTGCAAAGCGTTGAATTATAGCCGCAAT
>JBQCDS010000169.1:0-11236 GCA_051961035.1 Trinickia sp.
ACCTGCCGCGCGAAGCCACGACCACGGGCGCCGACCGCTTCCATGACGCCGCAACGGGCCTCGACCTCGTCGTGATCCCGACGAAGGCGATGCTCTTCTCCGACCACGATGGCTCGCGCCTGGCCGACGAATGCAAGACGGCCGCCATGATGCAAGGCGCGCCCGCGCCGACGCAAGCCAACGCGCTGAAATCCGGCAGCTAAATTCTCCGCAAGGGGGTCCCATGTCCGCACCGATCTCCAACGTCCGGCCTGCGCCGGATCAGGTGCTCGTCGATATCGTCGATTACGTTCTGAACGAGCGGATCGACGGCGCACCGGTGCTCGACATCGCGCGCAATTGCCTGATCGACACGCTCGGCTGCGGACTCGAGGCACTCTCCTACCCCGCCTGCACGAAGCTGATGGGCCCGATCGTGGCGGGCCCGTTCATCCCGAAAGGGGCTAATGTGCCCGGCACGCAATTCCAACTCGATCCCGTCCAGGCCGCCTTCAACCTCGGCGCGATGATTCGTTGGCTCGACTTCAACGACACGTGGCTTGCCGCCGAGTGGGGGCATCCGTCCGACAATCTCGGCGCAATCCTCGCCACGGCCGATTGGCTGTCGCGCAACGCGGTGAGCGCCGGCAAAACGCCGCTTGTCATGAAGGATGTGCTCGTCGCAATGGTCAAAGCGCACGAGATCCAAGGCGTCATCGCGCTCGAGAATTCCTTCAATAAAGTCGGCCTCGATCACGTGCTGCTCGTCAAGGTGGCCTCCACGGCGGTGGTGGGCGCCATGCTCGGCCTGTCGCGCGACGAGCTCATCAACGCCGTCTCGCTCGCATTCGTCGACGGGCATGCGCTTCGCACCTACCGGCATGCGCCGAATACGGGCTCGCGCAAATCTTGGGCGGCGGGCGATGCCACGTCGCGCGCGGTGCGCCTCGCCTTGATCGCAAAAACCGGCGAAATGGGCTATCCGTCGGTGCTCACGGCCAAGACGTGGGGGTTTTACGACGTATTGTTCAAGGGCAAGCCGTTCAAGTTTCAGCGTCCGTACGGTTCGTACGTCATGGAAAACGTGTTGTTCAAAATTTCGTTTCCGGCCGAGTTTCATGCCCAGACGGCGGCCGAAGCCGCCATGGCGCTGCATCGCCGGCTGCGGGCGGAAGGCAGGCGCGTCGAGGACATCGCGAAGGTCACGATTCGAACCCACGAAGCCGCGATACGGATCATCGATAAAACCGGCCCCCTCTACAACCCGGCCGATCGCGACCACTGCATTCAGTACATGGTGGCCGTCCCATTGATCTTCGGGCGCTTGACGGCGGCCGATTACGAGGATGCGCTCGCGGCCGATCCGCGTATCGATGCGTTGCGTGCAAAGATCGTGTGCGTCGAGGATCCGCGATTCACGGCGGATTATCATGATCCCGACCGGCGATCGATTGCCAATGCATTGACCATCGAGTTCGCCGACGGGACGATGCTCGATGAAGTGGTCGTCGAATACCCGATCGGGCACAAGCGGCGCCGGGCCGAAGGCATCGCGCTGCTCGTGGAGAAGTTCAAGACGAATCTCGCTCGCCGCTTCCCGGACAAGCAGCGGCAGGCGATTCTCGATGTTTCGCTGGATCAGGGTAAGCTCGAAGCGATGCCCGTCCACGAGTACGTCGATTTGTACGTCATTTAGCAAGTTATTGAGTCGGCATTTCCGAATCCAGGCAAGCAACCCACGCTGGATTCGACGTTCAAGAAGAACGCAGCAACGTCATTTCCTCGCTCTAACCTAGGAAAAAACATGGCCCACAATCTGCACAACACGCTCAAGGAATTCGACAGCGGTACCGGCACAGGCAAGTTCTATTCGCTACCGGAGCTCGGCAAGGCACTGAATGTCAAGATCGAACGGCTGCCCGTGTCGATCCGCATCGTTCTCGAATCGGTGCTGCGCAACTGCGACGATAAAAAGGTCTCCGAGGAACACATCAAGCAACTCGCCAACTGGAAGCCGACGGCCGCTCGCGTCGACGAAATTCCGTTCGTGGTGGCGCGGGTCGTACTTCAAGACTTCACGGGCGTGCCGCTGCTCGCCGATATCGCCGCGATGCGCGGCGTCGCGCAGCGCTCGGGCAAAAACCCGAAGGCAATCGAGCCGCTCGTGCCGGTGGATCTTGTCGTCGATCACTCGGTGCAGGTCGATTATTTTCGTCGGAAGGATGCGCTCGATCTGAACATGAAGCTCGAGTTCCAGCGCAACAACGAACGCTATCAGTTCATGAAGTGGGGCATGCAGGCGTTCGACACGTTCAAGGTCGTGCCGCCGGGCGTCGGCATCGTCCACCAAGTGAATCTCGAGTACCTCGCTCGGGGCGTGCACAAGAAAACCGAGAACGGCGACACGCTCTACTATCCCGACACGTTGGTGGGCACGGACAGCCACACGACGATGATCAACGGCATTGGCGTGGTGGGCTGGGGCGTGGGCGGCATCGAAGCCGAGGCAGGCATGCTCGGCCAGCCGGTGTATTTCCTGACGCCCGACGTAGTTGGCGTTGAACTGAAGGGCAAGCTGCGCGAAGGCGTGACAGCCACCGACCTCGTGCTGACCATCACCGAAATGCTGCGCAAGGAGAAGGTGGTCGGCAAATTCGTCGAATTCTTCGGCGAGGGCACAGCTTCGCTGGCACTGCCGGACCGCGCGACGATCGGCAACATGGCGCCGGAATACGGCGCGACGATGGGCTTTTTCCCCGTCGACGAAAAGACGATCGATTACTTCAAAGGCACGGGCCGCACCGACGCCGAAATCGTCGCCTTCGAAAACTACTTCAAGGCGCAGCAACTGTTCGGCATTCCGAAGGCCGGCCAAATCGATTACACGAAGGTCGTCACGCTCGACCTCGGCACGGTGGCGCCCTCGCTGGCCGGCCCGAAGCGTCCGCAAGACCGCATCGAAATCACTCACGTGAAGTCGACCTTCGCGCAATTGTTCAGCAAGCCCGTGAGCGAGAACGGCTTTGCGAAGAAGCCGGCCGATCTGGATGCCGAGTACGAGACGACAAACGGCGTAAAGCTGAAGAACGGCGACGTGCTGATCGCCGCCATCACGTCGTGCACGAACACGTCGAACCCGAGCGTGCTGCTAGCCGCCGGCTTGCTCGCGAAGAAAGCCGTGGAAGCGGGCTTGACGGTCGCGCCGCACATCAAGACATCGCTAGCGCCAGGGTCGCGGATCGTCACCGAGTATCTGACGAAGACGGGGCTGCTGCCGTACTTGTCGCAACTCGGCTTTGAGTTGGCCGCATACGGTTGCACGACTTGTATCGGCAACGCGGGCGATCTGACGCCTGAACTCAACGAAGCCATCACGAACAACGATGTCGTCGCTGCAGCCGTGCTGTCGGGCAATCGCAACTTCGAAGCGCGGATTCACCCGAACATTCGCGCCAATTTCCTCGCGTCGCCGCCGCTCGTCGTGGCGTATGCGATCGCGGGCACGATCACGCGCGATCTGATGACGGAGCCCGTGGGCAAGGGCAAGGACGGGCAGGACGTTTATCTCGGCGATATCTGGCCGTCGAGCGAGGAAGTCAATGCCCTGCTCAAGTTCGCGCTCGACGCCGACGCGTTCCGCACGAACTATTCGCAGCTCACGAAGCAGGGCGACCTGTGGAGCAAAATCGAGGGCGAGGAAGGCCAAGTGTACGATTGGCCGAAGTCGACGTATATCGCCGAACCGCCGTTCTTCGGCGAGCACTTCTCGATGACGCCGTCCGACGCGATCCCCGAGATCAAGGGTGCGCGTGCGCTCGGCGTGTTCGGTGATTCGGTGACGACCGACCACATCAGCCCGGCCGGCTCGATCAAGGAAGATTCGCCGGCCGGCAAGTGGCTCAAGGAGAACGGCGTTCAAAAGGCCGACTTCAACAGCTACGGCTCGCGCCGCGGCAATCACGATGTGATGATGCGTGGCACCTTCGCCAACGTGCGTATCAAGAACCTCATGATTGCGGCCAGAGCCGACGGCACGCGTGTGGAAGGCGGCCTGACGATTCACCAGCCGAGCGGCGAGCAACTGCCGATCTATGACGCCGCGATGAAGTACATCGACGAAGGCACGCCCACCATGATCTTCGCCGGCGAAGAGTACGGCACAGGATCGTCGCGCGACTGGGCGGCCAAAGGTACGCAGCTATTGGGCGTGAAGGCGGTCGTGGCGCGCAGCTTCGAGCGGATCCACCGTTCGAATCTCGTCGGCATGGGCGTGCTGCCGCTACAGTTCACGGGTACCGACAGCGTGCAATCGCTCGGCATCACAGGCGAAGAGACGTACGACATCGAAGGCCTGGGCGGAGATATCAAGCCGCAGCAGGAACTCACGCTCGTCATTCATCGCAAGGACGGCAATACGCAACGCGTGCCTGTACTGCTTCGAATCGATACGCCGATCGAAGTGGACTACTACAAGCACGGCGGCATTCTGCCGTTCGTGCTGCGGTCGTTGCTGGCGGCGTAAGCAATACACGGTCGTTTTGCAGGTGCCGCGCTTGCCTGTTGGCAGGCGCGGTGCATTCGGAGCCCGGCTCGCGCCGGGCTTTTTTTTCACGCTCTTTCCAATGCGTGGCTAAATTCAAGCGTCGGCGTCGCGGATTGAAACTCGCCGTGCGACGCGTCCTATCGTCAATCCTTGCGCGAAGACGGAAAAGACGACAACCGCATAGGACATTGCCGCAATGTGTCGGCGCTCGGAAGGCACCTCACTGTGCCAGGTACGCCTGGCACTGCGTTGCGAACCAATAGTCCACCAACCGTTGGGCCGCCTGAAGATCGTCCGGGTAGTACGGATCGTCGAAGAGCGGCGAAGGGTCGTATCCCGCTTTTCTGAGCGCCGATAACTCGCTGCGGTGCTGCGCCATCGTCGGAGGCGCGTGGCTTTTGATCGCGGCCAAGTCGCGGCACTCCGTCGGGCTCAAGGGCGGCCCGCTTTGCGGTACGCCCCCGGCGACACATCCGGTCAGCAGCAGCGCCGACACGATCAACGTCGATCGGATTCGCGGCAGGTTTTCCATCGTGCATCTCCATGGATTCGAGTGGCGCGACGGGAAGCGGCGCATTTGCACCGCTCGCGCATCGCTCCCGAGCTTATTTCGCCTTGGCGTGCGTGTAAATCCCGGCGGGCGGCACGCACGGGCAAAGCGCGGTGCACCCCGGCGCCGAGGCCCGAAGTATGCGCTTCACTTAGACGGACCGGGGCGTACCCGATTTGTGGTCAGTGCATACCCGTTATTACCAGATAGGTGGCAACATGTTCATTGCTTTATTGATTTTTCTCGTCGCCCTTTTTGTTGTCATTGCAGTGACGCATCGTAGCGTGAACCGTCGCGCCGACGCGCGGCTTCGCGAGCAATTCGACGCGCAGGGTGCGGCATGCGAGCCATCGCGACGGTCGATGCGGGCTTCGGGTTATCACGTCTGATTTCATGCAGCGCACGAGCAGCGATCGATAGCGGTTGAAACTCCCTGCGCAACCTGAAACTTTCGTCTGATGTACGGGACCAAGCGATCATCTCGCTACCGGCGGCATCAACTAGGAGACGGATGTGGACGAGGTGCAGGGAGAAGAGCGCGCAGAGCGTGCGGTTGCTCAGGCAGTGCTTGGTGGGGCTAAGCGCGCTTCGCCGGCGGATGGCGCCGTGCCACCGCAAGCCGAGCGCGGATCGGGCCATAGCGGACCGGCGCCGAATCGCGTGGTCAAAGCCGCTTGGCGCATGGCGAAGCGGCTTTTGCCCGATTACGTGATCGTCCAGCTCCAGTATCGCCGGCAAATGGGCTGCTGGGCGAATCTTCGGCATCCGACTGCGTACAGCGAATTCATCTTGCTGCGCTGCTTGAAGCCTGACATGCGTTGGGTGCCCTTGACCGATAAGCTTGCGGTGCGCGAATACGTGCGGAAAAAAATCGGCGATGCTCATCTGGTTCCGTTGATCGCGGCGCCGGAAACGTTCACCCGCGAAGTGTTCGACGCGCTGCCGACATCCTTCGTCATGAAGGCGAATCACGGGTGCGCATTCGTCGAGGTCGTACGCGATAAGTCGCAAACGTCGTTCGAGGAACTGAGCGGGCTCGCGGCCACATGGTTGTCGGTCGATTACTACCGCGTTTCGCGCGAGCGGCACTATCGCTTCATTCCACCCAGGATTTACTTCGAGCAGTTGTTGGTGGACGGCGAAGGCAGAATCCCCGCAGACCTCAAGATCCATGTGTTCGGTGGGCACCCGGATGGCCCGCGCATCCATTCGCAAATCATCGCCGACCGCTTCAGCGATGCGCGCAGCGATATTTACGATGAGCATTGGCGCCGCTTGGAAGTGAAAGCCGGCCATTACACGCTGAGCGAGACTTCGATCCCCCGGCCCGAGAACTGGGACGAGGTGGAACGCATCGCCGCGCGCCTGGCGGAGGGTTTCGACTATGTACGTGTCGATCTCTATTCGTTGGGCGACAAAGTGTATTTCGGAGAATTGACTTTCACGCCGGGAGCCGGCCGCACGCGCTTCGTGCCATTCAGTCACGAGTATTACTGGGGCCGCATGTTGAAGGAATCGACCGAGGGTTTGGAGCGCATGCGGCGCGCGGGCGCGGCGTAGCGGCGCGCCTGGCGCAATAGGAGTCGACTTAGCAGCCGCCCCGGTCATTGCCCAGCGGTTTTCATGCTTTCCGTTCCGAAGGCTGATTCCGAAACGCCGCCTCCCCGGCATCCGATACCTCCACCCACTTCTTGTCGGGCGGGGCATCGGCGACATAACTGTCATGCCAATTCCACCACTTGTAGGGGGGAGTCTGCGGATAGCCCTCGGGCGAATCCTCCCAGGCCTCTTGCCGGCCCAACGGCGTGATATCGAGGTAATTCCAAGTGCCGCCCATCTGTTCGTCGCCTCGATTGTTGATGAAGTAAGTACGAAATACTTGATCGCCGTCACGGTAGAAAACATTGGTGCCGTGCCATTCATTCACACCGAAGTCCGCGTCAAAGCTATCCGTGATCGTGAACCAAGGCATCTGCCAACCCATTCGCGCCTTCAGTCGCGCGATATCCGCTTGCGGCGCGCGCGAAACGAGCACAAGCGTCGTGTCTCGGGCGTTCAAGTGAGCGACGTGCGCAATTTGGTCGGCCACCATCGAACAGCCCCGGCATGCATGATCCGGCCAACCGAACACACCCGGTTCGAAGAAGGCGCGATAGACGATCAATTGACGCCGACCGTCGAAGAGATCCAGTAGGCTGACCTTGCCCGCCGGCCCCTCGAATACATAGGCGGTATGCACGGCCATCCACGGCATCCGGCGACGCTCGGCGGCCAGCGCGTCGCGGGCGCGGGTGTGGGCCTTTTCCTTGACGAGCAACTGCTGCCGCGCGGCCTCCCAAGCCTGCGGCGAAACCACCGGCGGTGTATGCATCGCAGGCCGTTCCGGTTTGCTTTCGTTCGCGGTCGATGTATTCATGGCTTTGCAACCTCCTAGTTGTCAGTTCATCGTTTGCCGTGAAAACAGTCTGAACCTTCGAATCGGAAGCTGGGAGTAACAAGTGTGGCGGCATTTCGACGGCACGCGCGTATCGTTTGCAGCCCTACCCGGAAAGGCCTGACTCGTCGCATTGAAGTTCGGCTGCCGCCTATTTGACCGTCGTTGGACACACTTTCTGGCCGACGGAGTCGACGATCGGATCTTCCTCGACGAATATGGGCGGCCTGTGCGAAACGAACGCGTACGCCGTATTGCGCATGTTGTAGAAAATCTGCTTGGTTGCCGCAAAGCGTCGTTTTTCGCAATCGAATACCCAGTACTGCTTCTGGAATAGGACGCGCTCGCGCTTATAGTAGTAAGGCCAGCCGTACCTGTAACGCACGGATACGAAGGCGGTGGCCCCATCGGTTTTGACCGAGCAGCTGTTGAAGTACAGTTTTAAACGCCCGTCATCGGATTGTTCGACAAGCTGCCAACCGCAGGGTTGGCCCGATGCCAAGGCGGCACTCATCGCGAGCGTTGACATCGCAGCAGCCGCCACCCGTCTCATCATTGTTTCGCCCCAAGGTGCACCGTGAAGGTCAACGTCTCCTGAGTGTCATGACCGCACCCCCGATCATAGAAGACGAAGCCATCACGCCAAGGCGGGTAAACACGCCCCATCTTTTCGTCTTGCCCGCAGGCAAGCGAATATCGCTCGATGAGGCGTCATCCATTGCGCTGCACGGTTCAACGTGCGACGAACGTTTTGACATTGCGTGCGATCAGGCCGGTCAACCCCTTTCGCAGCACGACGGGCACCACGCGCTTCGGTCCGACGAGCAACGAACCGAATACGATCGAACCGAGCAGCGTCACGGTCGGCGCTGCGCTCAGCGCTCGGGCGATATTCCAAAGCGTCAGCGCGTTGTCGCCGCGCTTGGACGCTTGATCGCCGATGCGCAAGCCAACGTTGGCGGCGAGCAGTTGCGTGCGCGTCGCCTCCATGCGCGTCAGCGTGGCCGATTCGAGTTCTCGGCGAAGTTTGCCTCGACGGTTCATTTCAGTGCCTCATTCACCGTTTCCAAATCCGCGTGCAATTCGCCCTTCAGCACGCGGAACGATTGCGCGGGACGTTGCGCACGAATGATCAGCAACGCCACGATCGATGCAAGCAACCAAACTCCGGCGATTGCCCACACCACGGGAAGGAAGTAACGCGTGTTCCACGCGGTTGCAATCAGCGCGATGCACAAGAAAGACAACGTGAAGAGCCCGCTGACAGCGAGCGCGACGAGCGCGATGATCTCGCGCACTAGGCGCACGCGCGTCTCGGCCAATTCGATCGACAACAGTTGTCCGTAGTCCGAGAGACGACCCACGACGAACCGCGACACGTTGCGCCAGCGATCGAGCTTCGAATGAATCGACATGACCTCCTCCTGCGTCGACGTTATCGGTCAGCGCCGTGATGCCTTATTGATTCATTCGCGATTCCACGCCCATAGCGCGCCCAACGCGAAGCCGATGCCAGCGACGGCACCCAATACCGCGAGCGGCTTTTCAGCCATTGCCTCGCGCGCGACGACGGCTGCGTCGGCCACCAACTGCTGAGATTTCCCGCAAAGCTCCTTCGCCTTGCCCGACAGCTGCATGCTGGCATCGCCGAGCATGTCGCCGACCGCTTCCTGCGCCCCGCCCGCCACTTCGCGGACCATGCCTGCCGTCTTGTCGGTTTCCATGTTGCGCTCCCACTGTGCCGCTCGCTTCGCCGATGCGCGAACCGAGCGTGGACCGGCTATGCGGTCGTGAACGATGACAACTCGCCTGCGTGCGCAAAGACGCCTTCAGCGCACGCTCGCGGGAAGCGGAGCAATGCCCGTACCACGCGCTCGTAAAGAAACCCAAGGCACCACCAATGATTTTTTTCCATCGTTTTTTACGTAACGTAAACCCTGATTACTAGCGCATTCCGCCTAAGGGCACACTCGCTTGTCTCTCCGCGAGTTCTTATGATGCGCCGCTCTACCAATCACGAACCCGCCTCCCGCTGCCCACAAATTGGGGCCTGCTTTATCGCGCAACGGATGCACTCATGGATCAAGAACCGTTGATCGATGAGCGGGCCGACATCACGCTGAGCCGCTTGGCGCTGGAGTTGGCGCGCTCGCGGCGTCGCTTGCTGCGCCGCTGGCTAACGGAGACGACGCCGCAGTCGTTTGATACCGGTGTGAGCGAGAAACGGAGGCTCATTCGATATCTGGCCTACGTGCTGTCGCAAGCCTGCAGCGCACTGCTGCGCGCGGAGTGCGCCGAACCGGCAAGCGACGATGAGCGCATCGCGCAGCCCGACGGGTTGTGGCCAGTGGACTGGCGCGTCACGGATCTTTTCCGCTACATCGAACGCGTGCAGCGTTGTCTGAAGGCGGAAATCCGCTCCTATTTCGGCACGCACGCCGCGTTCGTCGAGGTGCATATGCGGGCGCACGCGATCGTCGAGCACACATTCCACGCGATCATCGAATCGGCGATCGAGGTGCAACTGCAACGCCAGGCCGCCGAAGTGTCTGCCGCGCAGGACGGCATGCGAAAGGCGCTCTCCGCATTGAAGAACACGGAGGAGCGGCTGCGTGTCGCAACCAGTGCTGCGGGCATCGGCATTTTCGAATGGCGCGGCGCCTCGCGCACGGGCGTGTGGGAAAACCGGCAGATGTACGAGATCACCGGGCAACCGGAGGGCCGCGGCCCGCTGACAGCGGATGAATTCATGGCGATCGTGCATCCGGCCGACACCGAACTGCTGATGTCGCACTTCCACTCCCGACGGGCATCGTCACAGCCGGTTCACGTCGCGTTTCGGCTAACGAGAGTGGCCGACCGTGCGCTAAGGACCGTCGAGATGTTCGGCCATTTCCGTCCGCTCGGTCAGCCGGACGACTACATATTCATCGGTAGCCTGTGCGATGTGACGGAACGGGCCGACGCAGAGGCCAAGCTCAAGGACGCCGACACGCGCAAGGACATCTTTCTGGCCACGCTCGCGCACGAACTGCGCAACCCGCTGGCTCCCGTGCGCAACGCGGCGCATCTGTTGGGCCACAGCGCCGGGGCCGATCCCGTCAAACGGGAGTGGCTGCGCAGCGTCATCGAGCGCCAAACTGCGCACCTCTCGCATTTGATCGACGATCTGCTCGATGTTTCGCGCATCACCACCGGCAAGATCGAACTGCGGCGGAAAGTCTTCGATATCAGGCAGGCAGTGGATCATGCACTGGAAATCACCATGCCCGCTGCGCTACAGCGACATCACGACGTCGTGCGTCTAACGACCGAAGAACCTATCTACGTCGACGGCGACCGCGCACGGATGACCCAGATGTTCTCGAACCTGTTGGATAACGCCGTCAAATACACCGACGACGGTGGCCAGATCGTCATTCGCGTCGCGCCGGTCGAAGACGACGTCTGCGTCAGCGTGTCGGACACGGGCACGGGCATCTCCGGCGACGCGCTGCCCCACGTGTTCAATCTGTTCGCGCAAGGGTCCGGCCATGGCGAGCAATCCAGAGGCGGTCTCGGCATCGGTCTATCGGTTTGCAAAACGTTGACCGAGATGCATGGCGGGACGATCGTTGCCACAAGCGGCGGCAAGAATATGGGAAGCCGATTCGAGGTACGTCTGCCCGTCTGTCGAGATATTCGCCAAAAAGCGAGTGAGGCCATCAGCACACCGCAAAACTCGTCAAAC
>JBQCDS010000170.1:0-17279 GCA_051961035.1 Trinickia sp.
GGTGGCAGGTGCGGTGAATACGGCGGGCACGTCCCCAAAGACTGTCCAGTGTCTGTATCGGACTACTCAGGCCGTGACGTTGCATCCGCTCGCCATGACGCACGCGGGCCCGACGGTGCGCCACGACGGCCGTTCAGTGATTCGGCTCGGCTTTGCGCTTGTGGGGCCCGCGCGCCGCGAGAAAATGGATCTATCACGGTTGCGCTTGCATCTGAATGCGGATTTGCCAACCGCGTTCGCGATGCATCTCGCCCTTACACGCCAGGTCGAGTCGATCGCATGGCGCCTTCCGGAAGTATGCGAGGGTGAAGCGGTGCCGCTTTCGGGCGTCACGTTGGAGCCCGCTGCTTTTTCGACCGAAGAACGGTTGTGGCCGAAGGCGGACGCGGCGTTTTCGGGCTATCAGTTGCTGCTCGAGTATTTCACGTTCCGTGAGAAATTCATTTTTGTCTACCTGTGTGGGCTTGACAGCACGAAGATGCCGGAGAAATCGACGCATTTCGAACTCGAGATCGCACTCAAGCAGGCATACCCGGCAGATCAGCGATTCAGCGCGGAAAATGTGCGTCTTTTCTGCACGCCGGTGATCAATCTGTTCGATCTCGATGCCGAGCCAATCGAAATCAATCATCACGAGACGGAATACCGCGTGGTGCCCGCTGGTCATCAAGGCGAGCATGTCGAAACGTATTCGGTCGATGCGATCGAGGCATTCGATCACGAGACCGCACAGCGCTACGAATACGTTCCGTTCTCCACATTCCGGCATCGTGGCGGCATGCTTCGCCATGAAGCGCCGGAGCGGTATTTCCACGCGCGCGTGCGGCCCGGCGTATCGGGCTTGCACGAAACGTGGGTCGTTTTTGGTGGGCACGCATGGGAAACCATGGAGACGCTGCCGGAAGAAAGCGTCTCGCTGCGCGTGACCGGCACCAACGGCATGCTGCCGCGAAAAGGGTTGCGCGAGGCGCGCATCGTCGATCTTGCGGCCAGCACGCCGAATGTCGTGGGCGTGAAAAACTTCGTGGCGCCTACGCTCCCGCTCTATCCGCCCACCGGCGATCGCTTCCAGTGGCGCGTGCTGTCTCATCTCGCGCCGAACTTTCTGTCGATGATGAATGCGGAAGTGTTGCGCGGCGCGCTAGCACTCTACGATTGGAGCAACGATGAACTCAATAGCCGGCGACTCGCCGGCATCCGGTGGGTTTCGCAAGAACTGCTGGAGGAGGTGTCGGGCGGCTCGGTCGAGCGTGGCGTGCTGATCGAAGTGACGCTCGATTCCCATGCTTTTGCGGGCGAGGGCGATCTGATGCTCTTCGGCGAACTGCTGCATCGCTTCTTTGCGCTGTACGCCGAAATCAACCTATTCACGAAGCTCTCGATCGTGAGCCTGCCGTCGCAAACGCGCACGCTGTGGCCGCGCAGTAAGGCCCAACGGGCCCCGCTATGAAGCCTCGCTTCCCGAAGCCGGCCGCTTCGCCGAATCTCGATCCGCTTGTGGCGTCGCTACTTGAGCGGGCGCCGCTGATGAACTTCATGCAATTGTGTCGACTTCTCGAGACGCGCGCACCGGCGCACGCGGGGTTCGGCACGCGGGACACGGCCGAACATGAGCCGGTTCGTTTCCATCCGCTGCCTCGCGTGGGTTTCCCGGCTGGCGAAATAGCGTCGGTCGAGTTCGACGAAAGCGACACGGACACCTTTAAACCCAATGCGCCGCCGAGCGTGCGCACGACTTTCATGGGGCTTTACGGCGTCGATGCGGCGATGCCTGCGCACACGATCGACGACATCGTCCTGCGCGAGGAAGGGCACGAGGTTGTCGAGGCGTTTCTCGACCAGTTCAATCACCGTTTCGTCACGTCGCTGTACCGCGCGTGGAAGAAGTACCGTTATCCGGAAAGCTTTCTTCCGGGCGGGGCCGACGATCACTCGCGCAATCTGCTGTGCCTGGTCGGATTCGGATGGGCCGACAAACCGCAGCGCGCCGGCCTGCCCGATTCGCGCATGCTTGCGCTGCTGGGGCTGCTGAACCAGCGTACACGCACACCGGAAGGTCTGGCTGGCGTCATTGCGCTGGCTGTGCCGGGCGTCGAGGTACGCGTCGACGAATTCTTTCCGGCCATCGCGCGTGCGGGAGCGCCGAAGCCGCTGACGTGCAAGCCCGACTGCAATCTATCGGATGAAGGGAAGCCCCGCGGCCTTGGGCGCGGCTACGTGCTCGGGCGACGGCTCGCCTATCGCAGCCGTGCCGTGCGAGTCACGCTGCGTCCCGCCGATGCGCGCCAAGCGAACGACCTGCTGACTGGCGCGTGGCTGCATGGCGAACTGATCGCCTTCCTGCGGCTGTATATGGGCGTAAAAGCCGATGTGCATCTGCGCATGGAGCTTTCGTCCCAGCTTGCGCCCGAACCTGCGATCGGAGCGGCTTTATCGGGCCCGGCGGCACGCTTGGGCTGGACGACCGTGCTGCGGTGCGCCGAAGAACGTCTCATCAACATCGCGCTCGGCGTTTGCGAAGTGTTTCCCACGCCGGGGCCCAATCCCCACCTGATTCCATCCTATGCGTGATTGAGGAACTGCTATGTTTATCCGATTCGCCCTAACAACCGTTGCATCCTCCATTGCGCTGTCGGCCTGCGGGGCGTGGCAGACCGTCTCGGATGCCTCCTCGAGCGCGTATCGCGCGGTGTTCTACAAGCAGGTCAATGCGCTCGACATCGATCTGACGGCCCGCGAAGCGCTCAATCCGGACGAAGCGGGCCGGCCGACGTCGGTCGCGGTGCGCGTGTATCAACTGAAGGACCGCAAGCTCTTTGATGGCGCATCGTACGAGGATCTCTTGAACCACGATCGGACCGTCCTTGCGCAGGACCTACAGGCGAACATGGCTTCAGTGCTGAACCCCGGGGCGTCGGCTAGTCTCTCTCAGCCGATGCAGGCAGAGGCGAATTACGTCGCCGTCGTCGCGTTCTATCGTAGCCCGGGCAGCGGCGGCGGCTGGAAGTATGTGATCGAAAAGAAAAAGCTCGACGCCGACGAGCCGTTGAAACTCGAACTGGCCAACCAGTCGCTCATCGCACCCGGCGGCACGCCGCACAGCGACTTCCCGTGACGTCGAAAGCGGCGTCGAGGGGCTCGGCAGGCGCTCATGGCAAAAGTAAGCGCTGATGATCGCGGTTGCGTCGCGACACCCGACGAACCATTCACCGCCCGCTGGCTTCCTCGTGCCGTTTGTATTGTGCCGCAAGCTTGTCTTGCTGATTCGGCGGCACCGGATCGTAGTGGCTGAGTTCGATGCTGTAATTACCGTCGCCGCCGGCCATCGCGTTCAGGCGCGACTGATATTCGGCCAATTCCGACAACGGCACCTTGGCGGCGACCGCCACCATGTGCCCGGCGAGTGTGCGCGAGCCTTGCACTTGCGCGCGCCGCGAAGACAGATCGCCGATGATGTCGCCCATCGCAGATTCCGGCGCCGTCACCTCGAGCTCGACGATCGGTTCCAGTAAAATCGGCTGCGCTTTGAGCACGGCATCGATGAACGCTTTTCGCCCCGCGACAACGAACGCAACCTCCTTGGAGTCGACGGGATGATGTTTGCCGTCGTAGACCGTCACGCGAACATCCTGCATTGGAAAACTGGCGAGCGGGCCGCTTTCGATTACTTGAAGAATCCCTTTTTCGACGGCGGGCATGAATTGCCCTGGAATGGCGCCGCCTTTTACCGCATCGACGAACTCATAGCCGGCTCCGCGCGGTAAGGGCTCGACGCGCAGCATCACTTCGCCGAATTGCCCCGCGCCACCGGTTTGCTTTTTGTGTCGATGATGCCCGTCGGCGGGCGCGCCGATCGTCTCGCGATACGCGATCTTCGGCGGCCGCGTGCTCACGGGCAGCTTGTATTGATCGGTGAGCCGCTCCAACATGTGACGCAGATGCAGTTCGCCCAACCCGCGAACGACCGTCTCGTTGGTTCCCTCGGGATGCTCGATGCGCAAACACGGATCCTCGGCCGCGAGCTTTTGTAGGATTTCCCATAAGCGCTGCTCGTTGCCGCGCCGTTCTGGCTCGATCGCCAGCGCGTAGATCGGATTCGGAAACTCGAGCGGGGCGAGATGGATGTTGCCGTCTTCCGGCGCGTCGTGCAGCACGGCGTCGTAGCCGATCTCGTCGACTTTGGCGGTCGCGCAGATGTCGCCGGGGCCCGCTTGGGCGATGTCGACATGATCCTTTCCTTGCAAGCGCATCAGGTGCGCCACACGAAAGGGCTGGCGCGCACTGCCGATGTAGAGTTGGGCGTCGCGCCTCACGGTGCCTTGATGAATGCGAAACACGGCCATTTTGCCGATATAGGGATCCACGACGATCTTGAATACGTGCGCGAGCACATGCTTGTCGGCCACTGGCTGCGCTTGCACGGTTTCTCTGTGATGGTCGACGTCCCGATAGAACAACGGCGGGTTGCCTTCGAGCGGATTCGGCAGCAAACGAACGAACACGTCGAGCAGCTCTTCGATGCCCGCGCCGGTCGCGGCGGACGTAAAGCAGATGGGGATCAGATGCCCCTCGCGCAGTGCCTGCTCGAACGGTGCATGCAGTTGCTCGGGCTTGATCGCCTGGCCTTGCTCTAGATACAACTCCATCAGCTCGGCGTCCAACTCGATGACTTGATCGACCAAGGCATCGTGCGCCGAAGCGACCGACAGAAAATCCGCATCGCCAGCCGGATTGAAAAAGCAATCGACAATGCCGCGCGCTTGCCGCGCCGGCAGGTTGATGGGCAAGCAGGTGTTGCCGAACGTTTCTTGGATCTCGCCGACGAGTGCCGGCAAATCGACTTTCTCGCCGTCGATGCCGTTGACGATCAAGATCGTACAAAGATTACGCGCTTTGGCCCAGGCCATCATGCGGCGCGTGGTCATTTCGATTCCGGTGCGGGCGTTCACGAGAACGGCGACCGTTTCGACGGCGGCCAGCGCACCGAGCGAAAGCCCCGAGAAGTCGGGATAGCCGGGCGTGTCCAGAAGATAAACGCGTGTGCCCTGGTAATCGAGGTGAGCGACAGCCGAACTGAGCGAGTGGCGATACTTTCGCTCCAACGGATCGAAATCGCAAACGGTCGTGCCGCGCTCGATACTGCCGGCGGCGTGAATCGCGCCACTCGAGAAAAGCAGCGCTTCAACCAGCGAAGTCTTGCCGCAACCGGCGTGGCCCACCAGCGCGACGGTACGAATGGCTTCGGGTGGGTAATCCATGGCGCCCCCGTCCAGCGATCGCAATGGGGGGATTATTGGCGAAAAAAGCGTCTGCTGCCACCCCGCTGCATGGGCCACGGGTGTGGGTTCCGTCCCTCAATAGAGCCTTTCGCGGCGGGTAATCCCGGCTCGTTGCCCTCATGCCACGAAATCCAAGCGGCTGAGATCACGGAAGCTCGATAACTCTTAAATGACGAATCTTCTGCGCGATAAATAGAGCTTGTCCAATTGTGATTGCGAAGTGGGGGCTCCGATTTAAACCACAACAATTGTCAAATGCTTCCGTCGTTTAGCGAGATGCGGTGCGCCGTGTGGCACCTTTCGTGTCGTGCACGCGCCTGTCTAGGCTAATTTAGGCGAATTTTTGCATACGCAAGTGCAGCATTTGAAGAATTGGAAAATTAGCAACGGTTCGTCATTTTCGATGACCCGATGAATTTTATGCTTTTTCTTGACATGTATTGCGGCTGTTACTAAATTCAGTTCCAACTTCTGATTCTTATGTCAGGTGCGTGAATCGAGGTACGAGGTACGAGGTACGGGGTACGGGGGGCCGGGTGTGAGGTTTGGGGGTGTGGGCACGAAGTGAATGCAACGGCGTGCCGGGTGCCAACCCAGCGTAAGACATAAATGCGACTTTCCGTGTACGGGATGAGCAGTTGAGAGGCTGCTTCCGAATGCGGCGTCGCGCGGGGAAACATAGGCGTGACGGTGGAACGATCGCCGCAACCGCCATACCAATCGCGAGGCACCAGCCATGTATTGCGATTCGAAGCAGGACATCAATCGCAGCAGCGCGCGCAGTGCAGTCCGCGTGCGGCGCTCGGCACTGCATCGGCCCGATCCGAGGCGGCCAAAGCCCATTTTTTCAAGCGTGACCTCCGTTACGCACTATTTCGCGTCCTACGGGAAGCCACGCTAGCCAACTGAACTAAATCGATTTCATTCCGCATTTCAACGTTTGGCCGGGCAGGCCGAGGAGGGCGTGCGCCCAATGGACTCTTGGATGCAGTCCTCGGGCGATTGAGCCGATCTGTCTATAGGCGTCTCATCCGCGGCCTATTGCGCAACCGGACAGATCAGTTGCTTTGGAGTTGTGCGATCACAGTTGCAACACGGTGTGTAATCTAGAAAAACCGAGGGTGAAATATGAGCGTGAGCCATGTCGTGCGTTACGGAGATCTCGTCGTGCTGGAAAGTTGCGAGTGCGAAGAACACTTGTTCCTTGGAATTGTCCCGCGCAAAGTCGGCCGGCGTCATCCATTGCAGTTGTCGACGGAAGTGGCCGAAGCCGACAAGCATCCAGACACTGACTACCAATGGCGCTTATTGCCCGTGGCCGGCTCGAAACGGAGGTGGGGCGATCCCGTTGCCTATGCCGATCGTATCCGTTTGCAGAAGATCGACGATAAAGGCCTCACGCGCATGTTGGCCGTGAGCCATTTGGACGATCGATCGATCATGGCGGAACGGCGGCCGGCACGCATCGATTCCTGCACTTGGTGGCTGTCGTATTCGACGGACCTTTCGGTCGAACGGGACGGGCGGGTGACGCCGACCGGCGAATTCTCGCCGTATCTGCAATACGGCGACCTCAACTACCTGACCCTCGTGAACCGGGCCGGATATCTAGGTGCGATGGACGACCAATATCGGATCCTACGAAAACGCACGGTCTTGCTCGACGATCTGCCTGAGCGGGGCAAGTCGGTATGGTGGCGGATGCATCGCTCAACCGCGGACGTCGGGTCCGTCGTGCGACAAGACCCGCGCGCGGTGTTATCGCAGGACATGCCGATCCGGTCGCTATCGGTGGCCTAGACCCACGAAAGGGCACACCTGGGGTGTGCCCGCGCAATGCTAGAACGTGATGGTCGTGCGCACGCCGACGACGAACGTATTGCGCAGCGTTTGCGTCGGATCGTTCGGGTTCTGTCCCGCGCCGGCGTTGAACGTGTACTGTGCGTCGCCTTGCAGTACCCACCATGGGGTGACTTTATATTGGTATGGGGCCTCGAGCGCGGTCTCGCTGCCGCGCACGACGTTGCCGTTGTCGGCATCGAGGGCGGCCGCGTGAGAGCCCACCTTGATGTAGGCGAGGCCTAATCCGATGCTGTCGTCGTCACGGCCCTTGAACGGCGCTTTCATGACGATGCCGACGTTCGCGCTGACGCTGACGAGATTGCGATCGCCCGGCGCGCCCATGACCCGAGCGAACACGCCGATGCTGCGCGGCTCGTCGGGATTCGGACGCCATACCATTTGATCGGCCACCGCGTACAGGCTGTAGTTGCCCTTGTGCGTGGTATCGAAGCGCTGATCGGCGAACCGTTCGTTGTTGTACCAGAGGCCCACCTTGTACGTGCCAGGCAAGCCGCCGGGCGCCTTGCCCGCGCCCGAGTCGATGCCTTCGCTCGGCTGATTGATCGCGTACTGCAACTCGCCGATATACAGCGCGCCGTTGTGCAAGTTGAAATTCGTGCCGCTGCCGTTCAGACGCTGCGGATCGCCCACGCCCGGCGCCGGGTTGCCGTCGAAGACACCGGCCAGCGCGGTAAGCGACGGCGTGATTTTCCCGCGCACGCGCACGCCGAGCGCGGAGAGCGGATACGCGGGGCCGCCGGAAGGCATGTCGTAGGACGGCACGGCGGCCCAGCCGAACATCGTACCCACGAACGTGTTCGCGTACGAACTGACCATGAATTCCTGGTCGAGGCTTTGCTGACCGACCTTGAAGTCGAGCCGGTCGTGTAGGATCGACTGCTGATACCAGAGCTCCCACAGCCGTGTGGTGTCGTTGGCTTCGATGCCGCTGGCCGTGTTCAGCGTGCCCAGATTGTATTGGCTCAAATTGCGGCCATGAATCTGCAAGCCGCTCACATTGAATGTGCCGCCGGGCAGGCCGAACGCTTTTTGCGTGTCGATAGCGAGCGTCGCTGTCGTCAAACCGTCGTACGCGCCGCCGCGCGCGAGACCGCCGCGCAGGTTGGCAAGGTATTCGCTCGTCTCCGTCATCGTGAACGTCGCCCCATACTTGCCGATCCAAGGACGCAGGCCGCCGATGTCGCCCAGCAGCGTCTGACGCGTGGCAAGGCCTGTCCAGTCATCGGTCGGCTGCGCTTGAACGCTGCTCTCCGCCGTCGACTCCTGCGGCAACGCATCGGGCGAACCGGCGGCGATGGCCGTGCAAGAGGCGAAGGCGCTCCATGCGATTGCGGCGCGACGCGCCAGGGAGGGAACGCGCTTACGCACCGAGCATTGGGCCGCTTCTCTGAACCTCATCGGAACTCCTATTGTTGTCGAAAGCTGGCGCACACACGCCCGCGCGGCACGGGAGACCCGTTCGCGGTTGCTTTTGAGATACGCCGCTGGATGCAAATTGTACTGAGTTAAGACCGGAATGCAAATAGGAATGCGAACGGTTCGTATTATCGATGCAGCGCCTGTCTCGGAGGATTCGCTGAGTGGCTGGCCGGTCGCATTGGCGTGGACCGGCACGATCGAGCGCCGACGTGCGGTGCGACGCGGCCTTATCGCCATTGCTCCGGGTGTCCGCCGAGATCGCCGCAGACATCCACTGCGATTTCGCGTAAGCGATCTTCGGCAATCTCGCCGGACAGTGCATAGGATATGCGAGCGCTGACCCAGTAGAACGTGCGGCGATCGTTTTGCCGCAAAAGGCGAATGGGGGATTCGCGTCTGGAAGCCGCGCCTGCGTATAGCGTCAATCTCTGCCCCGCCGCGTTCTGATACATGAACTGCGCGGCCGGGCCTGGCAACAGGCGCCCGCCGAGGAATGCGTAGCCGTATTCGCTGAGCGAAGGCACGGACAACGGACGGTTCAGGCGCTTCGAGAGCCAGCCGACGAGCGTCGCTTCGTTCGTCGCCGCAACTTCCACCGCGTGATGCTGTTCGGGCGCGTACGCCGCGTAAGCCAGATCGGCCTGCCTTGCGAATGCCGTCGGGATGCCCGGCGAGGCGACGAGCGACGGAAAAACACCGCTGAATCCGGCAAACCAAGCGAGTGTGGCAAGCGCGGCGCCGGCCGCGAGCGAGCCGACCGCCAATGCGACTTGACGCCACCACGGCGGCCGTATGCGCAGCACGACGAACGGGCCGCTCGTTTGCGCGGCCGGATCGGCGAATAGCGCACGCAGCGCGGCGCGTTGCGCGCGATAGTGATCGACGAGACTTGCGGCGCGCGGTTCCGCTTCCAGCCATCGCGCCACGCCAAGGCGTTCCGCCTCGGGCAGCTCGCCATCGACGAACGCGGAAAGCAGATCCAGTTCGCGTTCGGTGAAGTCCGTCTCAATCGGCGGGCGGTTTCGATCCTCGCTCATTTTGGGTTGCTCACTGCTTTCAAAGGAACGACGCGATGCGGCGAACGCTCCGTCAGCAGCGACCGCATGTGCTCGCGCGCACGCGACAGCCGTGACATGACCGTTCCGATCGGCACGCCGAGCACCGATGACACCTCTTGATAACTCAACTCCTCGACGCTCACGAGCAAGAGCACCTCGCGCTGTTCGAACGGCAAGCGATACAGCATGCGTTGCACGTCGCGCAGTACGAGCGAATCGAATTGACCCGACGGCGCTTCGAGCGTTTGCCATGGGCCATGCTCGTCGTCCATGGCGATTTCATGGCGCGCACGCAGTTGATCGAGGTAGATGTGGCGCAAGATCGTGAGCAGCCAAGCGCGAAGATTGCTGTCGGGACGGAAACTGCGTACGTGCGTCAGCGCGCGTTCCGCCGTGTCTTGCACCAAATCGTCGGCCCAGGCGGCGTCCCTCGTGAGCGCACGCGCATAGCGCCGCAACTGCGGCAGCCGCTCGACGACGTCGGCTTCGAAGCTCACGTCCCGCACCGCGATCAATAACCGCCGGAACCGCCGCTGCCTCCGCTGTTGCCGCTATCGCTGCTGCTGGCCGGATGATCGGACGCGGCCATGCTGTCCGCGGAGGTGCAGCCCGCCGAGACGACGAGCAAAAGGACAGTAAGTACAGCCGACAGTACGCGAATGGATTTCATGATCGCCTCTCATGGTGGAAGGACATGAACGAATAACGTTTGCCAGCGCGCTTTATTCCATCTGCCGAATGCGGTCAAACGCCTGCATCCTCATCCGGGATCGTGTCGAGTTCCGTGAGCCACGCGACGGCCGTCGAATCGCTCGGGGCCCGATAATCGCCACGCGGCGAGAGCGAACCGCCGGAACCCACCTTGGGGCTGTTCGGCAAGCAGGTTCGCTTGAATTGCTGCCCGCCGAAGAACCGCTTCAAGAAGAAGCCGAGCCAATGCTTGATCGCGCCGATTTCATAGCTGTTGCGCTTTTCTTCAGGCAAGTCAGGCCATGATCCGCGAGTCGCATCGTGCCATGCCGACCAAGCAAGAAACGCAACCTTCGACGGCCGATAACCGAAGCGCAGCACGTAGTACAGGTTGAAATCCTGTAGCTCGTAAGGCCCGACCGTGTCCTCCGTGCGTTGGATCTCGCCGGCTTGGTCTGCCGGGATCAGCTCGGGGCTGATTTCGGTATCGAGTACGTCGAGCAAAACCGCGCTCGCTTCGGCACTGAGCGTGCCCCATTGCGCGCTGCGGCGGATCAAGTATTGAATCAGTGTCTTCGGTACGCTCGCGTTCACGCCGTAATGCGACATGTGATCGCCCACGCCATACGTGCACCAGCCGAGCGCCAATTCGCTCAGATCGCCGGTGCCTACCACCAGCGCGCCATATTGATTCGCCATCCTAAACAAATGGCTCGTTCGCTCGCCGGCTTGCACGTTTTCGAACGTGACGTCATGGATAGGCTCGCCGTTCGCGTAGGGATGGCCGATATCTTCGAGCATGCGCAGGCAACTCGGGCGAATATCGATTTCCCGCGTGTCGCACCCGAGCGCCTCGGCTAGCCGATGCGCCTGACCGCGCGTGCGTTCGCTCGTGCCGAAGCCCGGCATGATGCAGGCGATCACGGCGGTGCTCGGCAATTGCAACGCCGCCACGGCACGCATGCAGACGAGCAGCGCTTGCGTCGAATCGAGGCCGCCCGATACGCCGATCACGAGCCGCGAAACCTTGGCGGAACGCATCCGCGTGACGAGCCCTTGCACTTGAATGTCGTAGATCTCGCGGCAACGCTCGTCGCGACGCGCCGGGTTGGACGGCACGTACGGGAAGCGCTCGTAGGTGCGTTCGAGCGGCAGACGAATCGCGCGCGGCAACACGGCAGGCACCGCGACGGACCGGAAGCGCGTGCATGCGTCGCGATGCGCAGCGGCCGTATCGCTGAACGTCGTTTGACGCATGCGTTCGCTGATGAGCCGATCCAAATCGATATCGGCGACGACACATTGCGGCGCGTCGAGAAAGCGCTGTGTTTCGGCGAGCGCATTGCCGTTTTCGAAAATTACGCCGTGACCGTCCCAAGCGAGATCCGTCGTCGACTCGCCATAGCCTGCTGCGCTATAGACATAGGCCGCCAGGCATCGCGCCGATTGATTGCCGACGAGGTCTCGACGGAAATCGGCTTTGCCGACGGTGACATTGGACGCCGACAGATTTAGCAGCACGGTAGCGCCGGCCAACGCGGCGAATGACGAGGGCGGGATCGGCACCCATAAGTCTTCGCAGATTTCGATGTGAAATGTGAGCATCGGCTGCTGCTCGAAACGAAAGAGCAATGCGCTGCCGCAGGGAATGCCGGTTTGCCCGAGCAGCGAAATCGAATCGCGCATCAGCCGATCGCCGCGCGCGAATTGCCGCGGCTCGTAAAATTCCCGGTAGTTCGGCAAATACGTCTTCGGCACGATGCCGAGTATCGACCCGCGATGCACGACAGCCGCGCAATTGAAGAGCAAGCTGTCGATCTCGAGCGGCAAACCGACGATGCACACCGATTCGACGTCGCGCGAGGCGATCGTCACGTCATCAAGAGCAGTTAAGCAGGCGTCGAGCAGCGCTCGCTGATGGAAGAGATCGTCGCAGGCGTACGCGGAAAGCCCGAGTTCGGGAAATACGGTCACCGCGGCATGGCGCGAATCTGCTTCGCGCAAAAGGGCGATCGTCTCCTTGGCGTTCGACGCGGGATCGGCAACGTGGGTGCGCGGCACGGCCACGGCGATGCGGGCGAAGTTGTGACGATACAAATTGAAAAAGTTCGACCCATCGGTCATCGCAGTCATTCCTCGTTCAGCATGGTCGGTCCGGGCGCGAGCCCGTTTCCGTATTGATACCAGATTGCCGCTGCCGATGCAGGCAAGCGCAGCGTTGCGAGCGGCACCGGCGAGCGAGCGTTAGCCGCGCTATTCGGCCCGCGCGTGGAGAACCGATGACTCGCGTATGACAAGTTGCGGCATGGGCGGCTCGATCGCAAGCCGCTCGCGTTTGCCTTCGAGGTGCGCGAAGAGCAGATCGACCGCGAGCGACGCTATAAATCACGTGCGAACGCCTCTTGACACCGGAATTCTAACAGTTGGTCCCTTCTTCCTAAATCGACCTGGGGAACGTAAAAATTTTTTGCGGCGATCACAAATCCGGCCCGCGCATGCCGTTCGTCATGGTGGCCGGCGGTGCGCCTGTTGTGATGTCCGCGATCATTGCTCAACGGACCAATCTGCAAACCGCACCGGGCGCCATATCGCTGAGCGCGCTTTGCTATGTACCTCGAGCCCGCTCGTACATAAAGACCGTAATAAGAGTGGCGCTCCACAACCATCGAAGTGCCCACTCGCGGCGTGCATCGCTCTTTGCATAACTATCGATGCGCGGCAACTGCAAGGGGCCGAGATTTCGTCCGCGGGGCCATGTGCTAGTCTATAAAAAGCCTCCGCTCGGTGACGAACCGACGGGCGGGCGAATGAGTCGATCCACAATCGAAGGAATCGGGGGTGCCTTCGCCGCGCTTTACTCAATACGTTTTTTTTAAAAGGAGACCTGATGAGCCGACTAGTCGTCGTTTCCAATCGCGTTGCCAATCCACAAAGAGCCGCTGCTGGGGGGCTCGCTGTCGCTGTCCGGGAAAGCATGCGGGAGATGGGCGGGATCTGGTTCGGCTGGAGTGGTCACCTGACGGAAGAGGGCGCAGCCCCGGACACTGATGAGCGCATCAAGATCGAGACCGTCGGGAACATTAAGCTCGTCACGGTCGATCTAACCCGCGACGAATATGAAACCTACTATCTCGGCTATGCCAACAACGTGCTATGGCCAGTCTTTCATTACCGGCTCGATCTTGCGAAATTCGACGAGCAGTACACAGAGGGCTATCGCCGCGTCAATCGAAAGTTCGCGCAGGCGCTGAGCGCGGTACTCGAGCCTGGCGACATCGTTTGGGTTCATGACTATCACCTCATTCCGCTGGCCACGGAATTGCGAGCGATGGGCTGCAACAACGCTATCGGCTTCTTTCTTCATATTCCGCTGCCGCCGCCGCTCGTCATCGCCGCGATTCCCGAACATGCGTGGCTCGTCCGAACGCTGTTCGCTTATGACCTGATCGGCTTCCAGACGGAAACCGACGTCACGCATTTCACCCGCTATCTTGAAGTCGAAACCGATGCGGAACACCTTCCGGACGGTAGGTTTCATGCGTTCGGCAGGACGGCCCGCGTGGGGGCATTTCCGATCGGCATCGATCTCGACGAATTCTCCAAGCTTGCCCGCAGCCGTGAAGGTATCGATATGTTCGAGCGAATGCGAGACGAATACTCGCGTCGACAACTGCTCATCGGCATCGACAGGCTCGACTATTCGAAGGGTTTGCCTCAGCGGCTGCACGCGTTTCGCCGCCTGCTCGAATGCCACGAGGAAAATCTCGGCCTTGCGACGCTGATCCAAATCGCCGCGCCGAGCCGGGAAGCGCTCGACGCGTACGACGATCTGCGCTGCGAAATGGATAGCCTCTGCGGTGCGATCAACAGCGATTTTGGCGAGCTGGATTGGATGCCCGTGCGCTACATCCATCGAAGCGTCGCGCGCAAACGTCTACCCGGGCTCTACCGCGCGAGCCGCGTTGCGCTCGTTACCCCGTTGCGCGACGGCATGAACCTCGTCGCCAAGGAGTTCCTAGCGGCGCAAGATCCGGCGGACCCGGGCGTACTAGTGCTTTCGCGTTTCGCGGGCGCGGCCGAACAACTGAAAGAGGCGGTGCTCGTCAATCCGTACGATACGAACGAGATGGCGGAAGCGATCCAGCGAGCGCTGACCATGCCGCTGCAAGAGCGCGTGACGAGACATGCCGCGCTGATGGCCACGATACGCAGCTATGACGTGCATTGGTGGCGCAGGCGCTTTCTTGCCGAGTTGGAAACCGCTGTCGAGGGTGCCTGAGCGGCGGCACGTAGTGGACTTAACGAGCCCACTGCGAAGGGGCGAGGGCGCCGGTGCGGTCACGCATGGCGCCCATCGTGTTTAGAGATTCCCGCGCGCTCGATTGCGGCTGAGTGGCATGGGCGCGGCGACGTCGCCGATCTCGTGGCTCGGTGCGCGCTGTGCACTCTGGTTCTCTTTCGCCACGATATGAACCGTGTGCGTCGGGAACGCCAAGCTGAGGCCCATTCGCTCGAATTCCTCTACCAACTCCAGATTGATGGCCTGCTGAATATCCATGTATAGGTTGTAATCTGGGTCGGTGACGTAATAGACGACCTCGAAATCGAGCGAACTCGCGCCGAATGCTTTGAAATGGGCGCGATCGAAGCGTGTCTTGCCGGCGGATTCCACGGCCTTTTTAACGACCGACGTCACTTCTCGCAACTGCTCCGAGGTGGCCTCGCGCGTAATACCAAAACCGAACACGATGCGGCGCTGGCTCATCCGCTTGTAATTGTGAATCGTGCTCTTGAGGAGCGCGGTATTGCCGCAGACAATCTCCTCGCCGCTCAGGCTTCTGATACGTGTCGTTTTCAGGCCGATGTGCTCGATGCTACCCGCGATGTCGCCAAAGACGACGAAGTCGCCTATTTCGAATGGCTTGTCAAGCCCGATCGCGAGCGAGGCAAACAGATCGCCGAGGATGTTCTGCACCGCCAGTGCAACCGCCACGCCACCGACCCCAAGGCTCGCGACAAAGGCCGTGATGTCGACGCCCATGTTGGCGAGCACGGCGAGGACGAGAATCGTCCACAGCAACGCGCGCGTGATCCACGAGGTCATCCTCGTGATGACCGGGTTGTATGCGACGTCATGTTGCGCGGTGAGGCGCCGCTGCGTCCAAAGCGTGATTGCGCGGTTCAGCCACGAGGCGATCTGAAATCCAATCACGAGAAACCAGAGGTGATCGAGCCGATTGCTCCATTTATCCGGAAGGTTTAAAAAATTCGCGGAAATCAGCAGCGCTGCGGCGACCAGCGTGAGGCGGTTGGTGCCTCTTAGGATAAGGACGACGCTGTCGTCGATCGGCGTCGAGGTCCGTTTGGCGACGACTTCCAGCCGCGCGATCGCGATCTTGAGAAGCCATGCCAGTGCCAGATAAGTGACCACCGCGACGCACGCCGCGGAAAGCCAGTCAATGGCGGATATCCCCACAAAAGCGGTGAGGTCGGACCATTTCATCATCGTGTATCGCTCCTAGTGAAGTGAGGTGTGGTGAGGTGATTCTTATCGGGCCATGAGCGAACGTGACTCGCAGCCATTCTGGTATGGGTCGCCACGGTGGGAAAGAGTTCCCCGAAACTCGCAATGGGTGACAAGGCGGGCAGCCGACGTTTGCGTTCAGATGCGCGTTGAATTGGATTTGGATGGTTTTACATCGGCCCCGCAGTGAGCACGGAAGTTACCACAACGCCAATGACGGATGAATGGGGTTCGAGCTTAGGAGATCAATCGACGAATCGATATGCGCAGCGGCGAGCCGCTCGTATTGCGTGTCGAATGCAATTGAAGGTGCCGGCGCGATTGTCGCGATTGCCACGATTGGCAACTGCCGCAGCGCCGAGCGGGCGACCGGCTGGTTTCGGTCGAGAGAAAAAAAGAGGCCGAACGGCAACGCTCGGCCAAGCCACAGGTCAGACAGGACCGCGGGAGATTTCCAGCAAAGAGGCAGGGCGGCCGGGCGACGACTTCGCCCGGTACGCCGATGATGCCAGGGCCCGCCGCTTGCTTCGGCGCAAGCGAAAGGCTGGATAGTGCGGCTTCAGCGCGCGCGCGCCATGCGCGAGCGGCGAATGTGATCGAACAAGACGGCCAGCAACAAAATGCCGCCGCGGATCAAATACTGATAAAACGTCGGCACGTTGAGCAGGCTCATCGCATCTTGCACGGAGCCCATGATCAAAACGCCCACGAGCACACCCGATATCGTCGCGACACCGCCCGTGAGCGACACGCCGCCGAGCACACAGGCCGAAATCACGCCGAGTTCGAGGCCGACCGATGTTTTCGGATCGCCCAGGCTCATGCGCGAGGCGAGCATCACACCGGCAAAACCGGTGACGAGCCCTTGCAGCACGAACACGAGGATCTTGATCCGCATCACGGGCAAGCCGGCGAGCAGGGCAGCCTCACCGTTGCCGCCGACGGCGAGCACATTCTTGCCGAACACCGTCTTGCGCAAGATGAAACCAAAGACGATGAAGCCGACGATGTTGCTCCAAATCGGATACGAAATGCCGAGGAACGAGCCGCCGCCGAGATCGAAAAAGCGTTCTTCCGAAATCATGACCGCATCGCCGTTCGACACGATGAAGGCGAGCCCGCGCACCACTTCCATCATGGCCAGCGTGACGATCAGCGAATTGATGCGGTAACGCGCGACCAACACCCCGTTGACGAGGCCGACGGCACCGCCCGCAATCACGCCGGCGATCACACCGATCAACACGCTATGCGTGGCGGTGATGAGTGTGGAGGCCACGACGCCCGAGAGCGCCACGATCGAGGCAACCGACAAATCCACCTCGCCGAGCGCCAGCACGAACATCATCGTCACGGCGATCGAGCCGATCAGCGTGACCGACAACAGCAAGCCCTGCATGTTGCGGCTTGTGAGGAAGTCTGGCACGGAGAAGCATAGGACGACGA
>JBQCDS010000171.1:0-10678 GCA_051961035.1 Trinickia sp.
TTTTTTTTCCGAGCGCCCGGCGAAATGCTAGTGAGTATGGTGGCGGCGATCCCGCCGCCCGCGCCCACGCCCACCGTTCACGGCTAAGAAGCGGCCGCGGCCGCCCAGGCACGAACGCGGGAAAGCCGCTCCGCGCAAGCCCACGAGCCGTTCCGCGAAACTCCCGAGACGCCTGAAACGCGCGAGCCGCGCGACGAACGGCGCAGGCCCGGCTGGCGCGGGTGGGCGTTCGGCGCATGGCGCACGCCGCGCGGCGCGCGGGCCGGGACTCGCTCCGCCGCATTAGGCTGGCCGATGGGCACGGCCGCAGTGGCCATCGCTGCCCTGGCGTTCGCGTCGAGCGTCGCACTCATCGCGCATCGCCCAAGCGGCACAGGCTCGGTCTTTGTCGACGAACTCGTGGCAAGCCATGTTCGCGCGCAGTTGTCGGGGCACGACATCGATGTGATCTCGTCCGATCAGCATACCGTCAAGCCTTGGTTCAACGGACGGCTCGACTACGCGCCACCCGTCGAGGATCTTGCCGACGAAGGCTTCGCGCTGACGGGCGGCCGCCTCGATTACATCGGCCATCGACGCGTCGCCGTGCTCGTCTATCGCTACCGCAAGCACATCATCGACGTCTATGTCATGCCGCAGCCGAGCGACGGCCGTACGGCGCCGGCCACGCTGACAAGCGACGGCTATGCGCTGGCGAATTGGCACGCGCACGGCATGCTCTGGTGGGCGGTGAGCGATGCGGAGCCGGCCGTCCTCGCACGGTTGCGCGTCGCGCTCACGGCGCGCCTTGACCGGCCGGCGACCGGCACGCCGCAATGACGGCCATGGCCCGGCAGGCCTTCAGTTGGTGGCGATCGAAGGCGCGCGCGGCTTGAGGGTATCGATCAGGCCCAAGAGCCGCGACGGATCGAGCGGCTTGACAAAGTGATGATGAAAGCCCGCCCGGCGGCTGCGTTCGCGATCGGCTTCCTGCCCGTAGCCCGTTAGCGCGACGAAGATGCAGCCGTGGCTCGCCGGCTCGGCGAGCAAGCGACGCACGAGTTCGTAGCCGTCCATGACGGGCAAGCCGATATCGATGACGGCGATCTCGGGCGTGAAATGCGATATCAGTTGCAGCGCGGAAGCGGGGTCGTAGACGGCTTGAACCTGATGGCCGCATTCCTTCAGGAGTTCGGCGAGCGCCTGCACGCCGTCGATGTTGTCGTCGACGAGCAATACCCGGCGCGACGCCGTGCGCTCGTGGCCTGCCCGCTGCGGCGCGAGCGCGACATCGCGGGGCGCTTGCGAGGCAATGCCGCCGCTCCCGCTCGCGGGCGCTTTTTGCCCATCTCGTTGCCCGGGGTCGCGCCCGGTCGCGGCATCCCGCGCGGGTTCGCCGGGCACGTAGATGACGAACGTGCTGCCCTGCCCCGGCCCGTCGCTCGTCACGCCGACGCGCCCGCCGTGCATCTCGACGAGCTTCTTCACGAGCGCCAGGCCAATGCCGAGGCCGCCCTCGGCGCGATCGAGGTTGCGCTTGCCTTGGAAGAACAAATCGAACACGCGCGGCAGCACGTCCGCCGCGAGCCCGATGCCGTTGTCGCGCACGCTGACCGCGATCATGCCGTGCGGCGCACGCCTGGCCTCGAGCACGATTCGGCCGCCCGCTGCCGTGTAGCGCGCGGCATTCGTAAGCAGATTGGAAACGACTTGTGCAAGCCGCGTCACATCGACGCGCCAAACCAGGCCCGGCTCGATATGGATGGCGAGTTGCTGCTTGCGTTGTCCGAGCAGGAAGTTCGCCATCTCGACGGCGCTCGTCAACACATCGGCGACGCCGATGGTCTGCTTCTTCAATTCGATCTTGCCGCGCGTGATACGCGAAATGTCGAGCAGGTCGTCGACGAGCCGCACGAGATGATCGACATTTCGTGCAATGATGTTTTGCTCGCGTACCGTGCAGCCTTGCGTGCGCATGCGCATCAGCCGCAGCGCGGTGACGATCGGCGCGAGGGGATTGCGCAGTTCGTGGCCGAGCATCGCAAGGAACTCGTCCTTCGCGCGGCCCGCCGCGCGCAGTTCGGCAAGCAGGCGCTCGCGTTCGGCATGCGACTTCTCGAATCGAGCGCGCGCGCGAACCTGCTCCGTCACGTCCACGGCGACGACGATGACGCCTTCCACGGTTGCTCCGTCCAGACGCAACGGTTCGCAGTGAAACGTGAAGTAACGCGGCTCGAATGCACCATCGGGCCGCGTCATGTCGATGCGGACATCTTCGCGCACGATCGGCTCGCCGTACTCGAACGCCGCGTTGAGCAACGCGCCGATTTCACCGCCGTGCTGCGCATCCGGAAAGACGTCGGCATAGGGCCGGCCCGTGAGCTCGGTGAGGCCCGCCAACTCGCGAAAGCGACGATTAGCCAAATCGAATACGTGCGTCGGCCCGCTGAGCAGCGCTGCCGCGACCGGTGCGTTCATGAACAGGGCGTCACGCTGACGCTCGGCCGTTAGGCGCTCGATTCGATCGGTCGCATCACGCGTGAAACCGCGCGTGTACAAGAGCCTGCCCTGATCGAACATCGCGTTCGCATGCAGCAGCACGTGCTTGACGCTGCCGTCGCGGCACCGCATCCGCACGAGTTCGTCACGAATCGTCTCGCCTGCCTCGAGCCTGCCTAGAATCGTTTCGATGACAGCGCGCTCGACATAGAACTCGGCAATGGGATGCCCGACGTATTCGTCGTAGTCGTAGCCAAGCAAATCGAGTTCCGCCGCATTGGCCCAGACGATCGTGCCGTCGCCGGCGATGCGATGCAGCCCCTCGGCCGCGTTCTCGACGAAATCGGCCAATTCCCGCTCGCGCTGCAACAGGGATGCTTCCGCGCGTTTGCGCCGCTCTATTTCGAGTTCGAGCGCCATTGCCTTTTGCCGCCACAGTGCGACGAGATGATTGGCTTCGCTGTCGGCGGCGCCCGTCAGCAGCTCGCTCGGCAGCACATGCGTGTGCGACGCGCAGATATGCTCGAACACGGTACTGTGCTCGGCGTTCGAAAAGAGGCTTTGCGCATAGGCGCAAAAGAGCGTGAACGTATAGCATCGCGCGAGCTCGTTCCAAAGCGCCTCGAGCCGCAGTGCCGCTTCGTACTGGCCCCGCTCGCAGAGCAGGCTGACCATCTCGCCGAAGGCGTGCACGGGACCGCCGCCGGGCGCTTGCGCCGCAGCCATCAAGGCGCCGATCGACGAGGCGAAAAGCCGATCGTCGGGCCAGCCGTCGACCATGAAGCGCGATAGTGCCTCTTCGGCGTCGAGCGCGACAAATTGACCCGGAAGCCAAGGCGCGCCGCTGGCGACACAGCCGAATCGACGCAGCTTCGCTTTGATCGCCGCTAAGCGGGCGGCCGTGGCGATGATGATCGCTCGCCCGCCGGCGCGCAGCGCACCCTCGGCAAACGCCGCGACTTCGTCCAGCAATGACGATTCGGCCTCGTAGAAGCGGACGAGATGTCCCGATGCTTGCTCTCGCGGATCGGAAAGATGTCCTGCTACAGCCATAAGGCATGTCCTCACGGCGTCTTGGCCGCGCATTCGCGGAGCGAAATTCCCGCTCGGATAAAGAGGGAAACATTTCGCCGGATGATAGGGCTCACGCGCACTCTCTATGGTCGTACGCAGCAAGCCTCGGGCCCACGGAAGGGAAACGCTTGGACGTCTGTCTCGTTTGTGCTTGCTCGCTCATGGTTGCTCGGCGAGCGATGCGGCAATTCGATCGGCCAATTGCCCAAGTAGACGACTCAGCGCATCGGCGATGGCGGTCGAATCGGGGGACGACATCGGCTCGGTCAGCGATACCTCCTGCGCCATCACGGCCTTTCCGTCTTCACCTGCCGTCAGCGTCCAACTGCCCTCGAATGTCATCCGGCCGTTCGCGTTCGCACGCAGATCGAGCACCGTGACGACGATGCCGCGCGCGCCCGACGGAGCCGGTGCACCGGGCAAGATGAACGAGCCGCGCGGTAGCCGCGCGAGTAAATCCTGCGCAAGCGTTCCGCGTACCATTTGCGCAAACGGCGCGCCCCATTGGTCGTTCTCGCGCACCGCGAGCCGGTAATCGGCGTCCTGCGCGACGACCTCGGGCCGATCGAGCGACGCCGGTATCCGCACCGCACCCAATTGCACCGGTGCCATGCGCGCGGAAGCCGTGGCGAGCGGCGCGCTCGGCGGCACCGCTTGCAGCGAAAAATAGCGTGTCGGCGGGCTATGGCCACAGGCGGCCAGCATCGCAAGCACCGTGAGCGCCGCCGCCCACGCGAGCATCGTCGTCGTTTTCCGCCTCATTGTCCGTTTCCTCCCTTGCCGCGCATGATCGCTTCGGGATGCCGTTCCAGATAATCGGCGAGCGCGCGCACCGAGCGGGCCATATCGGTCAGCTCGTGCAACGCTTGGGGCAGATCGTTCTGGCGCATCGGATCGCCGCCGATCGTTCGGTTCGCGGCGGCCACGGCGCTGTCGGCCTCGCGCGCCGTCTGGCGCAGTTGCGCGACGAGCGGCCCGATCTGCGGCCCCACCTGGTTCAACGTGCGGTCGATCTGCGCCACCGAGCGGTCGATGTGATCGAGGCTGTCGGCGATCCTTGGCGACGAAGACAAGGCCCTGATCCGCGCCGTCGCGCGGCGGATGTTCTCGCCCGTCTCTTCGATCGGCAGCGCGTCGATCTTCGCCATTACGTGATCGGCCTTGGACAGGATGCCGCCCGCTTTCGCCATGAGCGCGTCGATGTCGCCCGACGACACGCTGGGAATATCGGTCTCCCCATTGCGAGCGACCAACGTCGCGCTCGGCGCCCCGGGCACGAAGTCGAGCGTCACGCCGCGCGAGCCCACGAGCGGCGGGTCTTGCGTGAGCCGCGCGCGCAGCCCCGTGGCGATCAAGCGGCGCAGCATATCGTCGACGACGGGACGCCAATTGCCGTCTGCTGGCTTGGCGGCGGCGTCGAACCCGAGTTGTGTCGCATCGAGCATGATTTCGACAGGCGTATCGAGCGTGCCGGTGCGCGCGTCGTAATGCAGCGCGACATGCGTCACTTCGCCGACGCGAAAGCCGCGCAGCCGCACGTCGGCGCCTTCGTCGAGCTGACCGACGGCGCCCGGGAAACGGACCACGTACGGAACCGCCGCGTTCGGCGCATAAGCGCGGTCGCTGCCTTGGAACTTGCGCATCGACGCACCCGGCCCCGGCTGCATGACGATTTCCGGGCCGCCGATCAGCGCCTTCGCCGAAGACAGATCGTTGAAATCGAAATGCGCGCCCTTGACCCAGAAGCGCGTGCCCGCGCGCAGATACGGCTTGGCACTGCGGTCGATTTCCGCCTTCACGTCGACGTGGCGGCCGTCGCCGTCGAGCGTGACGTCGCGCACTTCGCCCACCTTGACGCCACGCAGCGAGATCTCCGTGTCGTCCGCCTTCATGCCGTACGCATTGTCGAAGACGATCGTGATGGACTCGCCGCCCTGCACGAGCGCTCGAATGCCGAGCCAGCCGGCCACGCCGATCGCGGCGATCGGCACGGCCCAGATCCAGCCCGGCCAACGCGTGCGCCGCACGTCCGCCCCTTCGGTGCGCTTGTGGGCCTGATTGCCGGCCTGATCATTGGCCCGATCGTCGACGTGTTCGTTCACGCGCGCCTCGCTTGCGCTGCATCCCACATGAGACGCGGATCGAATGCGCGCGACGCGGCCATCGTCAAGATCACGACGAGGGCGAACGCCGTGGCACCGTCATAAGGCCGCGCGTTGGCTATACCGTCGAATCGTATGAGCGGCACGAACGCCGCGATCGTGAACACATCGACGTTCGACCAGCGCCCCAGTTCGTCGATGAGCCGGTAGACGAACGTCTTCGTGCGCAAGTGCTTGTCCGAACGGCGCAACACCGATGCGATGAACCACCCCATGCCGGCCAGTTTCACGAACGGGATCGCAATGCTCGTGCAAAAGATGACGATGCCGAACGGCCAGAGGCCCGCCTTGAACAGCTCGAAGACGCCGTCGACAATGCGGTGCGACACCGTATGCCCGAGTTGGAAAGAGGTCGTCATCGGATATATGTTCGCGGGAAAGGCGAGGACGAAGGCCGCTACGCTGAGCGCCGCCGCCCGGGAGACGGCGGCCGGCTTGCGCTTGCGCAGCGTCAATGCGCACCGGGGGCAGGGGCGCCCCTCTTCTTCGACAGGCACGACCAGATCGCATGCCGTGCACGACAGCACGCGCTCCCCGGGGGTCACTTGCCGCTCAGGCGCGATCGCGCGCCAAACGGTGCGCCGATCGAGCGTCGCGCGCGTGAGCATCGACATGAACGCGGCCACGATGAAGCAGTAACCGCCGGCATCGATCGAGCCCGTCAGCTGTTGCGTGACACGCGTGTAGCCGATAAAGCACCCAACCAGATAGACATCGGGCATGGCCCAAGCGTCGAGCCAGAGCGTCCAGCGGTAGCAGCGTCCCAGCCACTGCGGGCGCCAGCTCAGAAGCACGGCCGAGAGCACGACCGAAAGCGCGGAAAAACGCACGATGGGCAACACCACGCCCGTCAAGCCCAGGATCACGGCCAATAGCTCGAAACCGTCGCGCCACATGACGACGATACCGGAGCCGAGCTGCGACGAGCGCTCGGCGCCGAGCATGTGAACGGTCATCAGCGGCGCCAGGGTGCCGGGCAGCAGCAGGACGAACGTCGTCCGCGAGCAGGCGAGCGCCGCGCCCACGGAGCGGGCGCGCGCCCGTGCGAGCGGATAGTGGCAGTTGCGGCAGCGAGCGAGCGTGCGGCCCGGTAGCGCCGACATGTCTTCGAGCGCACCGCATTCGGGACAGCCGATCGTCATGCAACCTCGCGCGCCGACCGGAGAAGCGCCGCGCCGTACGCGGCGGACCAACTAGCGGAACAGACCATCATGCGGGCTCCGTGCTCGCCTACGCGGCAAAAAGGGACAAAGGGATAAATGTCCGATGAGCATGTTGCGTTCCCGAACGCGCGGCCCGCGCTTCGCGCACGAGCCGCCGAGGCGTTCGTGTTGGGATCCGGTCGTTCGTTCGATGCGCAGCTTCGACGGTCGTAACGGATAGGTTGGATGCGTTGGATCCGATCGATACGCTGAAAACGATGTAAGAACGAGCGCGGATCGTTCGTGGTTTTGGCGGTGCAAACAGCCTATGCTATGAGAACGCCGCGCTCTTGTTCGCATTCGTATCCGCCCTTCCGAGCGCGGTCGATCGCTCTTTCCTCGACGGAGGTCCGCCATGTCGATGTCTGCCACCCTCGAGGCATGCCTGCAGAACAAGGGCTGCCACTACGAAGTACTGCATCACCCGTACAGTCACTCGAGCATCGAAACGGCCTCGGCCGCCCATGTACCCGGCGAACGTCTAGCCAAGACGGTTCTGCTGGAAGACGAACAAGGCTACGTGGCGGCGGTGCTGCCGTCGACGCATGCCGTCAGGCTCTCCGAAATTTGGGAAATGACGGGCCGCCATCTCACGCTCGCGAGCGAAACGGACATGCGTGAGCTGTTCAAGGATTGCGAGCCCGGCGCGCTGCCACCGGTATGCGCCGAGTACGGGATGCTCACCTATCTCGACGAAAGCCTGGCGCAGCAGCCGGAGGTGTATTTCGAAGCCGGCGATCACGAGGAATTGGTGCATATGGACGTCGATCAATTCCTATCGCTGATGGATCGCGCCGAAAGGGCACGCTTCGCGCACAGGATGCAGGGCATTTCGATGTAACGGCCCGGCACCTACCGGGTTCACTCGCCGATCCAGCGCGAGTCCGATACCTCTGCGGGCGCGCCGCGGCTCTGCATGCGTGCAGAGGCCCCCTCATACCGGCCGGCCGCCGAGATCCATGCCGCACTGCCGCATCGACGCCGCGCGCTGGCTTTCACCGTGCCGTCCGATCCGCCATCCTTACCGATCTATTGGGTTCTTCGAACGCCTGCCGGCCGCTCGAGGGCGGCCTGACCGCTTGACCGAGCGCCGCCGTCCAAGCGCGCCCGCACCGCCCGCACCTACGGCTCGCAAGCCGACACGATATGCATCCTATTCATCGCATGTTTTTTTGAAATGGTTTACGGCGCGATCCGAAACGGCATAGAGTCAGCACGCAAGACCGTCGTTCACCTGCACTACCTTTCGCTACGAGGAGTGTTTTCCATGGTTCTTCGGTTACTCGCCGTGCTGCCGTTCATCGGCATTTTGCTCGGCATTCCATTCGTCAACCGCGTCGAGCCGCTCGTTTTGGGCATGCCGCTCGTGCTCGCTTGGATCGTGCTCTGGGTCATCTTGAGCGCCATCATCATGGCGATCGTCTACCGGCTCGATCCGGCCAACCGCGCCGGCGCCCAAGGCGCCGAGGAGGCCCGATCATGAGCAGCGCGCTTCTCATCATCGTCGCCGTCACGCTCGTCGCGCTTTGGCTTGGCGTGCGTGCCCGGCGCGGCCACGATATGAATCTCGAGCAGTGGTCGGTCGGCGGGCGCAGTTTCGGCACGGCGTTCGTCTTTCTGCTGATGGCCGGCGAAATCTATACGACGTTCACGTTCCTCGGCGGCAGCGGCTTTGCCTACGGCAAGGGGGCGCCCGCCTACTACATTCTTTCGTACGGCACGCTGGCCTACATCCTCTCGTATTGGATGCTGCCGCCCATCTGGCGCTACGCGAAATCGCATCGTCTGGTGTCGCAGCCGCATTTTCTGTCGAGCAAGTACGCAAGCCCCTCGCTTGGCGTGCTCGTCGCCATCGTCGATGTCGTTGCGCTCGTGCCGTATCTCGTGCTGCAGTTCAAGGGGCTCCGCATTATCGTGGCGACGGCATCGTACGGCGCGATTTCGCCAACGGCCGCCATCTGGATCGGCGCGATTGTCGTCACGGCCTACGTGACCATCTCGGGCGTGCGCGGTTCGGCGTGGAATTCGGTCGTGAAAGATACGATGATTCTCGCGATCGTCATCTTCCTCGGCGTGTACCTGCCGATCCATTTCTACGGCGGCTTCTCGTCGATGTTCCATGCCATCGACACGGCCAAGCCAGGCTTTCTGACGTTCGCCGCGAAAGGATCGAGCGTCACGTGGTTCCAATCGACCGTGCTGCTCACCGCGCTCGGCTTCTTCATGTGGCCGCACACGTTCGGCTCCATCTACACGGCGCGCGACGAGCGGATCTTCCGGCGCAACGCGGCGGTGCTGCCGCTCTATCAGTTGATCCTGCTCTTCGTCTTCTTCGTCGGCTTCGCGGCGACGCTGAAGGTGCCGGGCTTGAAGGGCAGCGACATCGACTTGTCGCTGTTCCATCTCTCGCTGCAGACGTTCGATCCGTGGTTCATCGGCGTGATCGGCGCGGCTGGCGTACTGACCGCACTCGTGCCCGGGTCGATGATTCTCAACTCGGCGGCGACGCTGCTTGCCAACGATGTCTATCGCGGCGGCGTCAATCGGCAAGCCACGGATGCGACCGTCACGCAACTCGCGCGCGGGCTCGTTCCGATCATCGCGCTCATCGCCGTCTTTTTCACGCTGCGCGGCGGCGAGACGATCGTGGCGCTGCTGTTGATGGGATACAGCTTCGTGACGCAGCTGTTCCCGGCCATCGTCACGAGCTTGGCCACGCGCAACTGGGTGACCAAGCAAGGCGCGTTCGCCGGCATTGTCGCGGGCGTCGCCGTCGTGGCGTATACCACGCTCACGCACGCAAGCATTGGGCTCTGGTTCCCGTCCTTGCCCGAGAAACTGAAGGACTTGAACATCGGCCTCGTCGCGCTCGCGCTGAACATCGTCGTGCTCGTCGTGGTCAGTGCCGTGACGCAGCCGCGCGCCGCCGAACACTCGCACGCTCGCACCCTGTAGCGTCCGAGCCCACACCCGCTGCGCGAGCGCTAACGACTCGCGCAGCGCCGCTTGCACGCGTCTTCGTGGTTATCGCCGTTCGTGCTAACGATATGGCCGATGATTCTAACGGAGCCGATAGTCCCCCCGTACAATCGGGCACTCGTACCCCGCGGCCTTGCCGCCGATTCCGAGTCGCCCGATGCTCATACCTCACATCAACTTCCTGTACTCCGCTTCCGGTCTCGGCGTCGGTTTTCTCGTCGGATTGACGGGCGTGGGGGGAGGCTCGTTGATGACGCCGTTGCTCGTATTGATGTTTGGCGTGCATCCGGCCACGGCGGTCAGTACCGACCTGCTTTACGCGGCCGTCACGAAGGCAACGGGCACGCTCGTGCATGGCCTTAAAGCCTCGATCGATTGGCGCATGACGGGGCGGCTCGCAAGCGGCAGCGTGCCGGCAGCGATGATCACGTTGTGGCTGCTGCAACGCTACGGCATGCATTCGAACGCGGCGATGTCGCTGATTCAGCATGTGCTCGGCGCCGCGCTGCTGGTGACGTCGATCGCACTCATATTTCGGCCGAAGCTCATCGCGCTGGCCACGCGCAAGCCACGTCAAGTCGGGCCCGCACGCACGGCGCTCTTGACGGTGCTGACCGGCGCCGTGCTCGGCGCGCTCGTGTCGTTGACGTCGGTGGGCGCCGGCGCGCTCGGCGTGACGGTCCTGCTGCTGCTTTATCCGGCGTTGGCCACGTCGCGCATCGTCGGCTCCGACATCGCGCATGCCGTTCCGCTCACGCTCGTGGCGGGGATGGGCCATTGGCT